>NZ_JBXWSF010000046.1:0-31741 GCF_059613285.1 Ruegeria sp. BHSB058
AGAACCCGGAGGGTCCGGCCGATCCGCTGATCGTGCACCCGGACATCCGCCGCAACCTGATGGATCAGAAGAGTTTCACCGAAGGTGCGCGCGCGTTCATCCTGTGGGGCGCCACGATGATCGACAAGGCGCATCGCGCACAGGACAAGGACGCAGATGGGCTGATCTCGTTGCTGACGCCGGTCATCAAGGGTTTCCTGACCGACCAGGGCTATGACATGACCGTACAGGCGCAGCAGGTTTATGGCGGCCATGGCTACATCGAGGAATGGGGCATGTCGCAATATACCCGCGATGCCCGGATCGCGATGATTTACGAGGGGGCCAACGGCGTTCAGGCTTTGGACCTCGTGGGACGAAAACTGGCGCAGGACGGTGGTAAGCACGTGATGGCCTTCTTCGAGATGGTCAAAACCTTCTGCAAGGAGAACGCAGGGCAGGACGAATCCTATGACAAGGCGTTTATCGAGCCGCTGAAGGCTGCATCCAAGGATCTGCAGGCCGCGGGAATGTATTTCATGCAAAACGGCATGAAGAACCCCAATAACGCGTTGGCGGGCTCTTATGACTTCATGCACATGTTCGGCCATGTCTGCCTGGGCCTGATGTGGGCGCGAATGGCCAAGGCCGCGGCGTCACAACTGGCCGCAGGTGCTTCTGACGCCGCGTTCTACGAGACGAAGATCGCGACCGGGCGCTATTACATGGCGCGCCGCCTGCCCATGACCGCCACGCACCTGGCGCGCATCCAGTCGGGCGCTGACACGGTCATGGCGTTGGAGGCCGCAAATTTCTGAGTATTGCGGCGGGGTCCGCCCCGCCGGCCCAATCACTGAAGAAAGAGACATGCCGAAACGCTTTCGCCTGACCCGCCGCTTCCCCGTCGCCATGACGGAAGACGCCTACCGCAAGCTGAAACAGTTTGCGAAACAGTCAGGTCTGGACGAGGGCGAGGCGCTGTCGTTTCTGTTCGAGAATTTCAACAGCGTAGTCGACGAGGAAAACATGATCCACCGCTTGCGGCTGTTCAACGCGGAACTGGAGGAGCGCAAGAAATGAGGACACATCCCATCTTCATCGGTTGCACGAGTGGTTGGGTCAGGACGCCTCCGGCGAGAGTGCTTATGAAAAGATGAAATGGGATGCGTCCCTGCCGTCGAGCGTGTTTGCCGACAGGACAGGGACGACTTCGCCTTTTGCGGTCATTGGCTCTCCAGGCAGAACCGCAAAACCAATGAACCAAACCGAAGAAAAAAAGATGTCACCTTCATCACTTCATCTTTTCACAAATACTTATGGCCCCACGGGCCCCACACGCGCCACGGGAGGGGCGAGCGCATGACCATCAAACTTCATTGCTTCGGAGAAAGCGGCAATTCCTACAAAGCAGCGCTGGCGTTGGAAATGTCAGGGCTCGAATGGAAGCCGGTTTTCGTCGACTTTTTCGGCGGCGAGACCCGCACGCCGGAATACCGCGCCACTGTCAACGAGATGGGCGAGGCGCCGGTTTTGATCGACGGCGATTTTCGAACCAGCCAGTCGGGCTGCATCCAGGCCTATGTGACCGAGAAATCCGGCAGGTTCGGAGGTAAGACCCGCGAGGAGAACTATGACATCCTGCGATGGGTGCTGTGGGACAATCACAAGCTCAGCTCGATGGCGGGCCTGACCCGGTTCCTGATCCATTTCCTGCCCGAACAGCACCGCGACCCGAATGTGATCGCTTTCAACCAGGGGCGGCTCAAGGCCGCTTACAATGTGTTGAACGCCCACCTTGAAGGCCGCGACTGGATCGTTGGGGACAGCGTGACCAACGCAGACCTGAGCTGTTGCGGCTACCTCTATTACCCCGAGTCTTTTGGATTCAACCGTGCAGACTGGCCCCATATTGACGCCTGGCTGACCCGGCTTTCCGAACAGCCCGGCTGGAAAGCACCCTATGACCTGATGCCCGGCAACCCGTCGGATCGCGCTTGAGGAGAAACACATGACCGAAGCCTATATCTATGACGCCCTGCGCACGCCGCGCGGCAAGGGCCGCAAGGATGGCAGCCTGCACGAGGTGACCTCGGTGCGCCTCAGCGCGCTGACTTTGAACGCAGTGAAGGAACGCAACAACCTGGAAGGCCACGCGGTCGAGGACGTGATCTGGGGCAATGTCACCCAGGTGATGGAACAAGGCGGCTGTCTGGCGCGTTCGGCGGTCTTGGCTTCGGATCTGGACCAATCGATCCCCGGTCTGGCGATCAACCGGTTTTGCGCCTCCGGCATGGAGGCGGTGAATCTCGCCGCCAATCAGGTCAAGGGCGGCGCGGGCGATGCCTATATCGCCGGTGGCGTCGAGATGATGGGCCGCGTGGCCATGGGCAGCGACGGCGCGGCGATCGCCGTTGATCCCAGCCTCGCGATGGAGACCTATTTCGTGCCGCAGGGCATCTCGGCCGACCTCATCGCCACGGAATACGGATTCAGCCGCGACGATGCCGACGCATTGGCAGTCGAGTCGCAGCGCCGCGCGGCGGTCGCCTGGGAAGAAAACCGGTTCGAAAAATCGGTCATCACCGTCCGGGATCAGAACGGCCTGACCATTCTGGATCGCGACGAATACATGCGCCCCGGCACCGACATGCAAAGCCTTGGCGCCCTTAACCCCTCTTTCGCGATGATGGGCGAACAGATGCCGGGCTTCGACAAGGTGGCGATGCTGAAATACCCACATATCGAGCGGATCAACCACATCCACCACGCGGGCAACAGCTCGGGCATCGTGGATGGGGCTGCGGCTGTTCTGATCGGCAACAAGGAATTCGGCGAGAAATACGGCCTGAAGCCGCGCGCGCGCATCAAGGCAACCGCCAAGATCGGCACCGACCCGACCATCATGCTGACCGGCCCGGTACCGGTGACCGAAAAGATCCTGGCCGAAAACGGCATGGTCATCGGCGATCTGGACCTGTTCGAGGTGAACGAGGCCTTTGCCTCTGTCGTGCTGCGGTTCCAGCAGGCCTTTGACGTGGACCCCGGCAAGGTGAACGTCAACGGCGGCTCGATCGCCATGGGTCACCCGCTGGGCGCAACCGGCGCGATGATCATCGGCACATTGCTTGACGAGCTGGAGCGGCAGGACAAGGAAACCGGTCTGGCGACGCTCTGCATTGCGTCCGGCATGGGTGCGGCAACCATTATCGAGCGGGTCTGATGCCCAAGCTGGATCTCTCTCAGATCCCGTTCAAGAGTGGCTCGTCCTATCCCGGCAAACTGGCCGAGGCGGTCGGTGGCCGTTTCAACCAGGGCGTCGGCGATGCAGGCGGACTGACCCAGTTTGGAGTCAACATCGTACGGCTTGAACCGCAGGCTCTGTCCTCGCTGCGCCACTACCACATGGAGCAAGACGAGTTTGCCATTATGCTCAGCGGCAAATGCGTGCTGATCGATGACGATGGTGAGCATGAGATGCTGCCCGGTGACTGCGCCGCTTGGCCTGCAGGTGAGGCCAACGGCCATCACCTTGTGAACAAGACAGATGCGCCCGCGACCTTTCTGGTGGTGGGCACTCGGACCCCGACCGAGACCGGCTATTACAGCGACTTAGACATGATGGTGAAGGATGATGAGAACGGATTCTCTTTCACCCGGAAAGACGGCGGCCCGCTGACGGCTGACCAGATTGGAGATGACAATGACTGATTTCACTCTGACCACCGACGCAGACGGCGTCGCCTTTGTGACCTGGGACACCCAGGGCAAATCCATGAACGTGATGACCCGCGACGCCTTTGAACTGGTGAGCGCGCTGGTCGATAAGGCACTGGCCGACGATGCGGTCAAAGGCATCGTCATCACCAGCGGCAAGGAAGGTACTTTCGCCGGCGGGATGGACCTGAACACATTGGCCACGATCCGGCAGGAAGCGGGGGAGGAACCGGCCCAAGCGCTGTTCGATTTCGTCATGGGTGGCCACCACATCCTGCGCAAGCTGGAGCTGGCTGGCATGGACCCCAAGACAAAAAAAGGCGGCAAGCCGGTGGCCTGCGCCATCAATGGCACCTGCGCGGGCATTGGCACAGAAATCGCGCTGGCCTGTCACCACCGGGTGATGACCAGCAATCCGAAATCCAGGATCGGCCTGCCCGAGATTCTTCTGGGCATCTTCCCCGGCGGCGGTGGCACCACTCGTTTCAGCCGCATGGTGGGCGCGATGGCGGCGGCCCCGGTGCTGCTCGAAGGCAAGATGTTGGAGCCGGCCAAGGCCAAGGGTGCGCAGCTGATCGACGCGGTGGCGGACGATCCGGTGGCGGCGGCCAAGGAGTGGGTGCTGAACGCCAGCGAGGCCGATCTGGTGAAACCGTGGGATGCCAAGGGCTACAAGATGCCCGGCGGCGCGCCTTATCACCCGGCGGGGTTCATGACCTTTGTCGGTGCAAGCGCGATGGTGAACGGCAAGACCCAAGGCGCATTTCCTGCCGCCAAGGCGTTGCTGAGCGCGATCTACGAAGGCGCGCTGGTCGATTTTGATACCGCCCTGCGGATCGAGGCGCGGCATTTCACCTCGATCCTGATGAACCCATCCTCGTCCGCGATGATCCGGTCGCTGTTCCTGAACAAGGAAGCGCTGGAAAAAGGCGCCGTGCGGCCCAAGGAGGTGCCGGATCAGCGTGTCAAAAAGGTCGGCGTTCTGGGCGCGGGCATGATGGGTGCGGGCATCGCGCTGGTCAGCGCACAGGCCGGAATGCAGGTTGTGCTGATCGACCGCGATCAGACCGCCGCCGACAAGGGCAAAGCCTATTCCGAAAGTTACCTCGACAAGGGCATCAAGCGTGGCAAGGTCACGGCGGACAAGAAAGAAGCGATGCTGGGCCTGATCAACGCGACCCCTGATCTGGACGCGCTGAAGGGTTGCGACCTGATCATCGAGGCGGTGTTCGAAGACCCCAAGGTCAAGGCCGAGATGACCCGGAAGGTCGAGGCGATCATTCCCGAAGACTGCATCTTTGCCTCGAACACCTCAACGCTGCCGATCACCGGCTTGGCCGAGGCATCTGTGCGGCCCGAACAGTTCATCGGCATCCACTTCTTCTCGCCGGTGGAAAAGATGTTCCTGGTCGAGATCATCAAGGGCAAGAAAACCGGCGACCGGGCTGTGGCCAAGGCGCTGGATTATGTCCATCAGATCCGCAAGACGCCGATCGTGGTCAACGACGCGCGCTTTTTCTACGCCAACCGCTGTATCATTCCCTACATCAACGAAGGCCTGCGGATGATCACAGAGGGTGTCAGCCCTGTGCTAATCGACAATGCGGCGCGGCAACTGGGCTTCCCCGTCGGGCCGATCCAGCTCAACGACGAAACTTCGATCGATCTGGGGGCCAAGATCGCGCGGGCGACCAAGGCGGCAATGGGCCATGCCTACCCCGACAATCCGGGCGATGACCTGATCTTCTGGATGGAAGGTTTGGGCCGTCTGGGGCGCAAGGCGAATGCGGGCTTCTTCGACTATGACGACAAGGGCAAGCGCGTCGGATACTGGAAGGGAATGGCCGAGAAATACCCGCTGGCCGAGGATCAGCCTGATCTGATCGAAGTTCAGGAACGCCTGATGTTCGCGCAAGTTCTGGAAGCGGTGCGCGCGCTGGAAGAAGGCGTGCTGGAGGACATCCGCGAAGGCGACGTTGGCGCCATTCTGGGCTGGGGCTTTGCGCCGTGGTCCGGCGGGCCGCTCAGCTGGCTCGACATCATCGGCACGCCCTATGCCGCCGAACGCTGCGACCAGCTGGCAGCCGAATATGGCGAACGGTTCACCTGCCCGCCTCTGCTGCGCGAGATGGCGCAAAAGGGGCAAAGCTTCTATGGCCGGTTCAACCCCGAAGCCAAAGCAGCCTGACAATCCAGAACGGCGCGCATCGGCGCGCCGGTCATTCGAACCGGTATCCGAACCGGACGATATCCTCGCCGCAGGCTTCGGCGACCGCGTCCACGGTATCCGATGAGTAATACCGGCGATAGTCGGCCCCGCGCTCCGAACGGTTGAGGTACGGCATCACGACCTGAAATCCCAGATGCAGGATCAGCGACCCGGCATCCTCGGCGAAATGTTCAAGCCGAATATAGGCCGCGCATTGTTCCTTTCCATCGGCGCGCAGCATATAGGAGCGCGCCGGGCTGTTACGGAACGAGGCCAGAGTATGGGGGTGCAGGACAAAGGGTTCGAACTCCAACTTTTTTGCCAAGGACACCGCCGGGTGATCGAACTCCTGCTCTCTCAGCCAGTGGTAGTAGCTGACGACCCGGTCCCACGGGTTGCGCACAAGGGTAAAGGCAAAAAGCCCGCTCAGGACCTCTGGCGATATCAGGCCATCGATATCGGACAGTGTCGAATGTTTCCACAACCGTCCCCGGCTTTGCACGCCCTTGACCCGCTTGCGGCGTTTTTTGGCCTTGGGCGTGTCACCCAGCAGAATATCATCCTTCATCGCCCGGTTCTCCAGCGCCAGCGCCAGAGAGGTCCCGCCGGTTTTGGGAATATGGACAAAGACATAGGAACGGCCGGTCGAGATGATCATGCGGTTACGCTATCCCGGTTGATGGCCAAGCTGAAGCCTCAACCCGAACGCAGGGCTATGATGATACCGGCGGTAGCGATCAGGGCCACGCCCAGAATCTGATAGGCGCCAAGGGTCTGCCCGAAAGCAACCCATGCAAAAAGCGGGCCGAAGATCATGATGGAATACTCGAAGACCGACACATAAGAAGGCTCGCCCAACTGATAGGCCTTGATCAGCATGAAAACCGCCACCGACGCGCCCACCGCCTGCGTGACAACCCATGGCACTGCGTCCGTCATGGGCCAGACCCATCCCCGCATCACGAAGCCCGCAGGGCCGGCCGCTGGTTCCACCGGAAACAACGCAAACCCGATCAGGCCCAGCGCGCCTGCGGTTCCCAAAGTGATCGCCAACGCCCCCAACAAAACAACCGTGCTTTCGCCGGCACAATAACTGCGGGTGACGATCACCGACATGGCATAGAAAAGACCTCCCGCAACCGGGATCAAAACCTTGAGATCAAAGGCATCCGGATCGGGCTGCAACACGAACAGAATTCCCGCAAATCCGGTCAGCACTGCCAGAATGCGCCATGGCCCGATCCGCTGCCCCAGTCCCAGGGACGAGATCAACAGCACAAAGATGGGTGAGGTGAACAACCCCGCCAGCGCCTGCGCAATGGGCATGAAGGCCAGCGCGCTGAAATAGAACAGCATCGCCAGCGCCATCAGGATGCTGCGCAAGACGACCATGTTCGGGCGTATGGGTCGCATATGGCCCAACCCCAACAGGGACAGCCCGCCAATCAGCGGCAGCATCACCAGCGCGCGGGTGAAGTGGAATTGCCAAAGCCCGATGGTCTCGGCCACGCGTACGACGAAATTGTCGATCACACCAATGATCGCCATCGCGGCAACCATCAATATCGACGCCGCCACCGGCGCGGTTTTTGGACCTGTCTGCATTCCCCTCTCTTACCGTTCAGACCGCCAGCGCTCTGAAATCTCAGCGACATTCGATGCCGGTTTCGGATGTTTCCGGCGAAAATGGCCAATCAACCGCTCTACTCGTTTGCCGTGCCCGATTTTCCCATGCTAGGGTTACAGAAAACAATGACGAGCATAAACCATCCGAATGACGGCGCTGAAACAGTATGAGCGGATCGAAGCCACCGGTCTGTGGCGACCCTCGCCCGAGGAGCAACGGCGCGAGGTGCTGGTCTCGATCGGCGAAGCGACGCTGACGATTTCGGATTTCAAGGACACCGCCCTGACGCACTGGTCCCTGGCCGCGCTGGAGCGGCAGAACCCGGGTGAATTTCCAGCGATCTACAACCCCGATGGCGACCCGGGTGAAACGCTCGAACTGCCCGACTCGGAAACCACGATGATCGAAGCGATCGACCGCTTGCAGCGCGCCATCGACCGGGCACGACCACATCCGGGTCGGTTGCGTTGGGCCAGTGTTGCCGGGGTACTTTTCGCTGTTCTGGCTGTCCTGATATTCTGGCTGCCCGGGGCGTTGCAGCGCCATGTCGTATCTGTGGTGCCCGACATCAAACGACAGGAAATAGGAGAAACCATCCTGCGCCATATCGAACGGGTGTCAGGCCGCGCCTGCACATCGCAGGATGCGCAACCGGTTCTGGAGCGGCTGGCGCAAAGAACCGGGGTGCGCCGGATCGTGGTTTTGCCCGGCGGCGTGGCGGAAAGCCTGTTTCTGCCTGGCCGGCTTGTTCTGTTGAACCGCGCCCTGATCGAAGATCACGAAGACCCGACGGTGGCCGCGGGCTTTGTTCTGGCCGAACGCGCTCGTGCCGCGCAAACAGATCCACTGGCCGATCTTCTGGACCGCGCCGGGTCGGTGGCGGCCTTTCGATTGCTGACTACCGGCGAACTGACTCCCGATACACTCGACCATTATGGTGAACAGGTTCTGGCCGAGGCCCGGCCCAGCATCGCCGACGAGGATATTCTGGCAATGTTCGGGCAGGCCGCCCTGCCCTCAACCCCCTATGCCTATGCCCGCGACGTAACAGGGGAAACCGTTCTTGGCCTGATCGAGGCCGACCCAATGGCGGGCCGCACCGTCGAACAGGTGCTGCCCGACCGCGAGTGGGTGCTGCTGCAGAATGTATGCGGCGGGTAAGACATTCGCCGCACCCGGAACGCAGGAAACACGGTTTTTCATTCAAATGATCTGCGATGAGTCAAACGCCCCAACTTGTATATGTTGTAAACGCCAACAGTACGCAGAGGCGGACTAGATTTAGGTTCCAGTCGGAAGCCTATTTCTGCGCCAGATAGGGGCCTTGAACTTCACGCAGGAGTTTGCGTTTCATTGCCCTTTCGTAATCCGCGAAACTGCCTGCAACTTCGACGAAGGCACCAGTTCCGTGAATAACGCTTGTTTCGTAGTAACGCACGATCTCGGGTTCGGCGCCCAGAATGACCAGTCCGTTTACGGTGACATCGGCGACAGGGAAATGCTTGTAGGCGCTTTCTGGCGGGTATCCGTCGTTGTTTACGCCGTCGCCAGAGATATCGAGAACCCGACGATAGCACTCAGATTTTTCTTCGAGAGCCAAAAGGCCAAAAGCGACCGCTTGGCCGATCGCGGTTGGATAAAAATGCGGATACCCCGCATCATCGATAATCGCAGCCGCGAACCGGGACAAATCCGCCTGGCTTTCGATCATATGCCAAGGGGCGATGACGGATTGATGACGATGGCTACTCCATTCGTAGGCAATCATCGCCACCGCACCCGGTTGAGCGACGATCAACCGGGAAACGACCGGATCGGTGAGGGCTGCGGCCAGCCCCGCGCGCTGGAGCCTGTATTCAGCTTCATCGACACTGACGGAAATATCGAGGCCAAAAGCCAAAGCCAGCGAGCACTCCACTTCTCTGGCAGCGACTCTGTCAGCCCAGATCAATACCAACGAAAAGCCAAGTGGAATCGTCAAAAAGAACAGGCGCTTTAGATCGCTGCAGATCATTTCGTCCCCGCTACCAAGGGTTCGATTGACTTCAATTTCCCGGCGAGTATGGCACAAAACCCTGAAAATGTCGATTTTCGCCTGTCCATCTGCCGATGTCTCGAAGGGCTCCTGATAGGCGAAAACGTGTGCAACCAGATAGAAACCCCGGTGGCGGCCGCGACGAGGGCCGCGCCCCCGCCCCGGTTGACAACCTGCGATGCGATTGGCTCTGTTCGGGGCGCGAGCGTCCCCGTCTCAGCATTGCAAAAAAAGGAGGTCCGATGCCCCGCCGTTTCGTCGATCTGTCCGTACCGCTGGAGACCGGCATCGTATCGGACCCGTCAATCATGTTGCCCGAAATCGAATACCTTGGCCACGATCAGACCGCCGAACAGGTGATGACGTTCTTTCCCGGTCTGACACGCGAGGATCTGCCGGGTGGCGAGGGCTGGGCGGTGGAGCGGTTGCACATTGCAACCCATAACGGCACCCATCTGGATGCGCCCTATCACCACCATTCCACGATGAACAACGGCGAACGCGCCATCACCATCGACGAAGTGCCGCTGGAATGGTGCCTCAATCCCGGCGTCAAACTTGATTTCCGCCATTTCGAGGACGGCTATGTGGCGAGTGCCGCGGATGTAGCGGCAGAGCTGGAGCGGATCGGCCACAAGCTGCAACCCCTGGATATCGTGGTGGTCAACACCTCGGCCGGGGCGCATTATGGCCAGCCCGACTATCTGCTCAAGGGCTGCGGCATGGGGCGCGAGGCGACGCTGTACCTGACCGAACGGGGCGTGCGGGTGACCGGCACCGACGCGTGGAGCTGGGACGCGCCCTTCCCTCTGACTGCGCGGGAATATGCGCGCACGGGCGATCCCTCGATCATCTGGGAGGGGCACCGCTCCTCGATGGACATAGGGTACTGCCACATGGAAAAGCTTGCCAATCTCGAAAACCTGCCGCCCACCGGGTTCGAGATTTCCTGCTTTCCCTTCAAGATCAAGGGCGCCTCGGCGGGGTTTACACGGGCGGTCGCGATTTTTGAGGAATAGGGGGAGGGCAGGCAATGCCAGTGAAATCAGTGCCACCAGCGGGCCATGACGGCCCTTATCCCGCACCGGTCGAGGTGCGGGGGTACACGGTCAAGCCGGAGTGGATCGACTATAACGGCCACATGAACGTGGGCTATTACGGCGTCGCCTTCGACGAGGGGCTCGAAGAGATGATGGTTGCGCATCTGGGTCTGGGAGGCCCACAGGTCGAAGCCACGGGAGAAGGCCCTTACATGATCCAGTCGCACGTGCATTTCCTGCGCGAGGTGCGCGAGGGCGAGCGGTTCTATTATCGGTTCCGGCTGCTCGACGCCGATGGTAAGCGGGGGCATTACTTCGGCCAGATGTTCGCGGAGGAGGATGACGCGCTTTGTGCCACTCAGGAGGGCGTGTTCATCAACGTGAGCCACGAAACCGGGCGGTCCTGCCCCTATCCGGACTGGGCCGTCACGCGACTGGCGCGGATGGTTGAAGATCACAAGGGGCTGGAGCCCGCGCGGCAGATCGGCCAGCCCATAGGGCTTCGGCGCAAATAGCGCGGCGGTCCAAGATGGGTCTGTCCTATCCGTCTTCGGATAACTGACGGTGGGACAGAATCCAGTCACGCACCAGGACCGCTTCATGCGTCAGCGGGCGGCCGAGTGACCAGACAAGATAGAATCCCTGGCCGGTGCGCCATTTCCATTCTTTCCGCCCCGAAAGCAGGCCCTGGTCGATCAGGCGGTCGGTCAAGTGTTTCCAGCCAAAGGCAAAACCTTCGCCGGCCATCGCGGCCTGAATTACCAGGGCGTAATCGTTCAGGCGCAGGCCACCCTTGGGGACGACCTCGTGAATGCCGAATTGCACGAACCAGTCGCGCCAGCTGGGCCGGTCACGCACCGGCTCTTCAAGATGAATCAACGGCTGGTGCAGCAGCCCCGCAAGGTTTCTGAGGTCGACGGCGGCGGCCATGGTCCGGGTGGAGGCAACGGGATAGATGACCTCTTCGGCGATCAGGGCGCTTTCGCATCCCGGCCAGTCGCCGGTTCCGCGCCGCACCGCAAGGCTGATGTTTTCCGTATCGATATCGGGTTCGCGGTCGCTGGATTGCAAGCGCAGGTCGATCTGCGGGTGCCGGTATTGCAGGTCGGCGAGGCGCGGAATGATCCAGTAGTTGTTGAAAGCGGTGGAGGCGTTGAGGGTCACGTAGTCGGGCCGCGACAGCTGTTGAATTGCCGAGGCCGAATGGGACAGCTGCTCGAACGCACGGGTGACGTCGGCGCGCAGCCGCTCGCCTGCGGCGGTCAGGGAAACCTTGCGGTGGCTTCGGGTGAACAGGGCAACGCCAAGACTGTCTTCGAGCTGGCGGATCGAGGCGCTGACCGCCGGTTGCTGAACGTTCAGCTCCTGCGCGGCCCTGGTAAAGGAATTCAGCCGCGCCGCCGCTTCAAAGACGACCAGATGGCGGGGTGAAGAGAGCAGTTTCCAGAGTTCTTGCATAATTTCAAATTATCCAAATCATTCATGTTTTCAAGCGTCACAAGGTGAATTCACATCGCTATCATTCCCTGAAACAGATGGAGGCGCAGATATGGCGAGACGTTCCCGGCAGACGCGCGTACGCGGAGCAGAGGCGAATTCCGGTCTGGTGTCTCCCTTTGTGCGCAGAACCCTGCCCTTTTTCGATCCACTGGATGAAGACCAGATATCCCGGTTGGAATCGCAGGTAGACTGGTTGCTGCAGGAGGTCGGCATCGCCTTTCGCGACGATCCCGAGGCGCTGTGGCTGTGGCAACGCGAGGGTGCAATGGTCAACGGTGATATCGTGCGCGCCCCGGCCGACTGGATTCGGTCGCTTTGCGCCAAGGCGCCCCGCGAATTCACCCAGCTTGCCCGAAACCCTGAGCGCTCGGTCACCATTGGTGGTGCAAATCAGGTCTTCGCTCCGGTCTATGGCGCGCCTTTCGTTCGTGATCTCGAGGGCGGGCGGCGATACGGCGACATGGCGGCGTTCCGCGATCTTGTACGCCTGACCTATTTGCATCCGAACCTGCATCACGGCGGCTTCGTCACCTGCGAACCCTGCGACGTGCCGGTCAGCAAGCGGCACCTCGACATGCTGCTGGCCCACATGACCCTGTCGGACAAGCCGCATCTGGGGGCCATCACCGAAATGAGCCGCGCACAAGACAGCATCGACATGGCCGAGATCGTCTTTGGCGCCGACGTGATGGAGCAAAACTGCGTCATCATGGGCAACGTCAACACCAACTCACCCCTACTGGTCGACAAGGTGGTGACCGAGGCGGCGCGGGTCTATTCCACGCGCGGGCAGGGTTTGGTCGTGGTTCCCTTCATCCTGTCGGGGGCGATGGGGCCGGTCAGCACCGCCGCCTCGGTGGCGCAGGCGATGGCCGAGGCGATGATGGTCTGTGCCTATGTGCAACTGCTCCGCCCCGGCGCGCCCTTCGTGCTGGGCAACTTTTTGTCGTCGATGTCGCTGAAATCCGGCGCGCCGACCTTCGGGATGCCCGAGCCGGTGATGTCCAATTATGCCATCGGCCAACTGGCCCGCCGCGCCGGGTTGCCCTTGCGTTGCGGGGGGTCGCTGACGGCATCCAAGATCGAGGATGCGCAAGCCGCCTATGAAAGCGCCGATTCCATGCATTCAACGATGCTGGCCGGTGCCAATTTTGTACTGCATTCGGCTGGTTGGCTGGAGGGCGGGCTGTGCACCGGGTTCGAAAAGCTGGTGATGGATGCAGACCGTCTGGGCGGGTATCAGAAGGTGCTGGATCAGGGCCTTGATGTGTCCGACAACGCGCTGGCGCGAGACGCCTATGACGAGGTTCAACCGGGCGGTCATTTCCTGGGCTGCGCCCACACGATGCGCCACTATCAGACCGCATTCTACGAGCCCGGACTCAGCAACAGCGAGAACGTCGAGAGCTGGGAAGAGGGCGGGTCCGAAGACATGCGTCTGCGCGCCTTCAAGCGCTGGAAGGCCATGTTGAACACCTATCAGGAACCGCCATTGGACGCCGCCAAGCGTGAAGAACTGGAAGCTTTTGTCGAGAAACGGAAGGAAGAGCTGCCCGATGCCTGGTATTAAGATCACCGGACTGCGTGCCACTCCCGTCAACATCCCGCTGGAAAAGCCGATGTGGTGGACTGGCGGGCATTATCCGGGAACGTCGAAAACGATCATCGAGGTTGAAACCGATCAAGGGCTGATCGGTCTGGGCGAGGCACCGTCGGTAGATGTGGTAGAGACCATCCGCGCCATGGGCGAGAGGTTGATCGGCGCAGACGCACTGGACATTGCCGGGTGCGAGAGCCTCTGCGTGCCGCCCTGGCAGATCGTGCAGAACACCGATGACAGTTCGGTGGTCAAGGCCTTTGGCGCGATCGAGATTGCGCTTTGGGATCTGCGCGGCAAGGTGGCTGGCGAGCCGCTATATCGCCTGCTGGGCGGGGCGGTGCGCAAGGACATCCCCTTTACCGAGTATTTCGGCTTTCGCGATGGCGGCGAAATGACGCCCGAGGCAATTTCGGACTATTGCATGCGCATGCGCGAGGAGCACGGCTCCACCATGTTCGAGGGCAAGCTCATTCTGGGTGACCCGAAACTGGAGATTGACACCGTCAAGGCGATGCGCGCCGCCTTGGGGTCTGAGGCGATGATCAGGCTCGACAGCAACATGCAATGGTCGCTGCCCACCGCGATGCGGGTGTTTCGGGAAATCGAACCCTACGACATCCGCAATTACGAAGACCCGGTTGCCACGTTCGAGGAAATGGCCGAGTTGAGGCGGCACTTCACCATCCCGATTTCAACCCATGTGCCGGATATCCGCCGCGCGGTGGCGCTGGGTGCGCCCGATTTCATCGTCACCAACTTTGCCGTTCTGGGCGGGATTGGCCGCGCGGTGCGCTTCATCGGTGCCTGCGAGGCGATGGGTGTGGGGTTCTGGTGCTACTCCGGGGACGCAGGCATCGCCACCGCCGGATACCTGCATATGTCTGCCGCCATGCCATGGATCACCGAGCCGTCGCAATCGCTGTTCCGCTGGCAGGTGGGCGACGTGATCGAGGGCGGGCCGTTCCGGCAGACGAACAACACCGTCCGGGTGCCTGAAGGTCCCGGACTGGGCGTGACGCTGGACCGCGACGCCCTGAACCACTGGCACACTCACCTGGTCGAGAACGGACCGCTTGACCATTTCCATGACCCCGCAATGCCCGGCCGCTTCCGCCGCCTGCCGCTCAACTGAGGACCAAACCATGCCCGAGATTCAAAGAGACGAAACCGCCACAGGCAAACCGCTCCCCTCTCATGCCAAAGTCGTTGTGATCGGCGGCGGCGTCGTGGGCTGCTCGATCCTGTTTCACCTGGCCAAGTTCGGCTGGAAAGACGTGGTTCTTCTGGAACGCGATGAGCTGACTTCGGGCAGTTCGTGGCACGCTGCGGGACAGATCCACACGATCAGTTCGGACCCCAACATCAGCCGCCTGCAAAGCTATACCATCGATCTTTACAAGGAGATCGAAGAGACCAGCGGCCACAGTGTCGGTCTGCATATCACCGGCGGATTCTATGCCGCCTCGACCAAGGAGTGGTACGACTACCTCAAGCGCGAGCGCTCGAAGGCCCGTTATATGGGGCTTCATCAGGAATTCATCTCGCCCAGGGAACTGGCCGAGCGCCACCCGCTCATCGACCCAAAGCACTACTATGCCGCATTGTGGGACGATCAGGACGGCGATCTGGACCCTTCCGGCGCCACCTATGCCTTTGCCAAATCCGCCCGCGTGCACGGGGCGCAGTATTTCACCCATTGCGGCGTGACCGCCATGTCGCAGCGCCCGGACGGGTCGTGGGACCTGACCACACCCAAGGGGCAGATCAACGCGGAATACGTGGTCAACTGCGGCGGACTTTGGGCGCGTGAGGTCGGGCATATGTCGGGCATCCATCTTCCGGTGCAGCCGATGGAGCATCACTATCTGATCACCGAAAAGATCCCGCTTATCGCCGAGCGGATGGAAAGCATGGGCGAAGCCGGGCGCCTGCCCGCCGGTATCGATTACGAGGCCAACATCTATTTCCGGCAGGAGCGGCAGGGCATGCTGCTGGGAACCTATGAGCCCAAGTCGACGCCGTGGAAGGTCGACGGCACGCCCTGGGATTTCGGTCATGAACTGTTGCAGCCCGATCTGGACCGGATCGCCGACCGGCTGGAGATGTCGTTCGAACGTATTCCGACAATCGGAGAGGCCGGCATTAAGGACATGATCAACGGCCCTTTCACCTTTGGGCCTGACGGCAACCCCATGATCGGCCCGGTTCCGGGGATGAAAAACTACTGGGTCGCCGTAGGCGTCATGGCGGGGTTCTGTCAGGGCGGTGGCGTGGGGCTGACCATGGCTGAATGGATGATCGACGGCGAACCCTCGATCGACGTCTGGGCGATGGACGTGGCGCGGTTCGGAGAATTTGCGACACCCGACTGGGGCACCGTGAAATCCTCGGAAAACTACGAACGCCGCTTCGTGATGACCTTTCCCAACGAAACCCTACCCAAGGGCCGGATGCAGAAAACCACCGCGCTTTATGACCGGCTGGCCGCCAAGGGCGCACGGATGGGCCAAGGCTTTGGTCTGGAATACGCTTTGTGGTTTGCCGATGGCCCGGACGATGCCCATGAGGAGCCGACATTCGAACGCAACCGGTCACACGACTATGTCGCGCGCGAGGTCAAGGCCGTTCAACAGGCCGTGGGTGGTATCGAAATCGCCAACTTTGCCAAGCACGAGTTCAAGGGCGCGGGCGCGCGGATCTATCTGGACCGCATCCTTGCGGGGTATGTGCCCGAACCCGGTCGCCTGACGCTGACACCGATGCTGACGCCCAAGGGGCGACTTTACGGGGATTTGACCGTGGCTTGCCTGGCCGACGATCACTTCATGTTGTTCGGTTCGGGCGCGATGCAGGAGGCGCACCGCCGCTGGTTCGAACGCGACCTGCCCGCGGGCGTCATATACGCCAACGTTTCGGACGACTGGCACGGAATCGCGCTGTCGGGGCCGAAATCACGGGAACTGCTGGCCCGGATCACGCGCGAGGATGTTTCAGCCTCTGCGCTCAAGTTCCGTGATCTGCGCCAGACATTCGTGGCCGGTGTGCCGGTGATCCTGAACCGGATCAGCTTTTCCGGCGAACTGGGATACGAGATCTATTGCAAACCCCAATACCTGCTGCGTCTTGCCGAAGCGATCGAAGAAGCCGGCGCCGATCTGGGCTATCGCTGGTATGGCGCCCGGGCACTGATGTCGATGCGGCTGGAAAAGGGCTGGGGCGTCTGGACACTGGAATTCCGCCCGGATTTTAATGCAGTCGAATCCGGCATGGATGCCTTCATCAACTGGAACAAGGATTTCGTCGGCAAAGAGGCCACTCTTACGGCGCGAAAGGCCGGAGCAAAGCAGAAGCTGGTGACAATGACCATCGATGTCGAAGGCATCGACGTGTCGAATGACGAGGCGATTCTGAAAGACGGCAAGGCGGTGGGTTATATCTCGTCCGGTGGCTATGCCCATCGCGCGGGGCGGTCGATGGCAATGGGTTATGTCGCTACGGACTGTGCCACACCCGGCACCACGCTACAGGTGGAGATCCTCGGCAAGTTCCACGACGCCGAGGTGCTTGGCGCACCGATTTACGACGCCAACGGCGCAAACATGCGCTGTTGACCGATTCGAAAACCCTGGCACCCGTTTTTTTCGGCGCGCCAGGGTCAAGGCATGGCGCGGCGGACCACGGCTCGACAAGTTTGTTCATAGGTCGGCTCACCCTCGAAATGCAGTGCTACAAACGAATGACATGCCGAATCCGGAAAGGCACCCCCCCATCACAACAGGGACACACCCAAAACCGTTGTCGTAGCCCTATGGAACACGTAAGCTTGTTTGAAAGTCCCTCCAGCTTGGGAAAAACGGTTTTATAAGATCATTGCGAGGGGCGGCCTCTTGGAGCTTACGCGTCAACAGGAAGAATTTCTGGAAAAATTCGTGATCAAGCGGCGGTTCCGCCGGAAATCGCGGGCTGATCGAGAGCACAACCGAAACGTACGCGACGCATATGAAACCTTCATAGATTTGCGAGTTCAGGCGCGGGGCGTCATCGACGCAATCCCTGACGACCACAGCGCGGTAACGCGCTACAACGCAACCCACGCCGAATTGGCCAGTGTCGAGGCCGACGACGAATATGTCGGGGACATTGACGGGCTGGTGGCAAGCGCCAATCAGCTTATTGCCGATGCAACCGTCTTTCAGGCCGCTTTGCGCACGCGCCGGCAACAGCAACTGGACGCGCTTACGGCGACCGCGATTGCGCCGGATGGCGCAACCCCGGAGGAAGTTACAGAAATTGCCGGGATGCTCACTGCGGGCAATGCCATGCTGGGCGATGAAATGCCAAGCCACGCAACGATTGCCGACGTGCAGGCCCATACCCGTGCAATCGCACAACGTGTCGAGGCAATTGCGCGACGGATCGGCGATCTGCGTGCACAACAGGCCGCAGCACTCAGGACCGCGCTGGAGGAGGCCCGGACCGCGATCGACAGCATTCCGGCCGATCACGCGCAGGTGCCGGACCTGAACGCCGCACATGCCGAAATCGAAGCGGTACTGGCCGACGCCGGATATGCCGGCGATTACAGTGCTGAAATCGCCCAAGCGACGGCGCTCGGGCCCCGGGTCGACGAAGTCAAAACAGCGCTGCGGGCCGAAAAGCAAGCTATACTTGACAGGCTGGATGCGGCGGCTGTTCCACCTGACGGCCATTCTCCCGAAGAGGTCCAAGAGCTCACTGCTCTGAAGGAACAGGGCCGTAGTCAACTGGCCGATGACATTCCCAGCCGTGCGGAAATGACGGTGGCCGAGTCGAAGATTGCCGAGTTGAACAACAAGCAGGGCGACATCCGGGTGCGCCAGCGGATGGCCAATCTTGCCCTACCTACGGATGGTGCAGCAGCAGACGCAGCAAGAAGCGCTCTGAAATCTTTCGACACCATCCTGCAAGGCCGCGAAATCACAGAGGAACTGACCGCGACGGCAAGTGCCGCAACAAAGGCGGCCAATGGTACACTCGCCAGCATTCACAATCGGGATCCGGCTCCGACTCCCGAAGAGGTCGCCGAAGCCCGGCAGAACTATCTGGACGCAAAAAAGCTGTCGGATGCCATCGCCGGCACCAAACTCCTGGCCGAGACCCTGGCGCCCGGCGGCGCACTCACGTCCACCAGCCCAACCCGAATGAGCGACGAAAGCCGGACGAAATTCATCGAAGCGATCAGTGCCTCTCCCACTCTGGCGGGCGCAGCCATAGATGCCGCGAGGTACAGCGACCATGCCGATGCGGTTGCCGACAAGATCAAACCGTTTGCCGAGCTTGTCGATAAAGGTGCGCGCGGAGAAGGCGGTTTTTTATATTTCAGCCCGAGTTTTGCGGAGTATCACGCCGGAATGCTTCTCAAGAACGGCGCATTTCGTGGCGAAAAGTACCTCGATGGCGCCCTGGCCTATGTCGACGGTAGTTCACACCTGACTGACGCGCGCATGTCGGTCAAATCCGGCGACAAGTACATTCAGCTTGCCAGCCGTCGCGGTTTTGCGGTTGCCGACACCATTCTGAAGTCCGGCGGCGACCCCTACAACCTTGACGATCCCTCGGTGGTTCAGGCGATGGCGGATTTGAATTACGGCCACAACGCGCTGCGGGCAGTCACCCCGATCCACACCCGGCAAGTCGAAGAGACAATTGAAACGCTGAAATCGGAAGAGGCCAAAGAGCGCATACGCACAGCATCCCCTCCGACAGGAAGCGGGGCAACCCTGGCCGTCGAACTGATGAAACAGGTTCATGGTGATGAATGGGTGCCGCCCGACCCGCTGACGGCTGAGATCACCCAACAGGCACTTCTGGTGGCGATGTTCAACCCGATCGAACAGGGCAGCGTCGGCAGCTGTTTTGCCACCGCAGGGATGATCACCCTGCGAGAGCAGGATCCGATACGGGCAATGGACCTGTACAAGGAAGCGCTGGAAAAGGGCACATTCACGCCGCTTCAGCAAACTGACGATCTTCTGCCGCCGCCGCCTATTCCCCTGGTCACGGAACACACGGCGGGCGACAACCCGATCACCCGGGCAATCGAATACAGCGCGGCGAGCGCCGGGGCGGCGCTGGAGGTTTCCAGCAACAGCAAGCGTCGCGATCGGTGCATAGTCGACGCAATGGCAAAGTCCTCGGTCGTCGAGGGATTGCGGGATCTATCCGGTGACGAAGACGAAGCGCTGCTGGACCGTCTCACGCTCGGAACCGAACTCGCGCTGCAAACCAGCTTCATTTACGATTCAACTGCCGAACAGGCCTCAACATCGTCAGATGGGTCATCCAAGTTCGGCTGCTTTGTTGCCATCGTCGGTGGCAGAAACGTGCATGACAAGGATTATGCGGCCGGCAAGACCAAGTTCATCGAAGCCGCTTTTGCAGTCGCCAAGAACGTATACAAGGATCGGCTCAAAACGCCCGAGGATGAGGCCGCGCTGCGCGCGATTGTCAGCAGCGACGAGTTTGTCGACTCGTTCAAACAAGGATCAAATGCGATCTGGCAACTGGCACCCGGCGGAATGCCCGAGGAGGTCGACCGGGTGCTGCTGGACCCGGCGTCCAAGTCAACCTATCTGGTGCGCAAGGAAGGTGACCCGGCATCCAAGACCGAAGGAGAACGCACCATCGACATCGTTGCCGGGCTGATGACGACCTTCGACGGCGACGACAAGAATGTTTCGCTCTTCACGCTCGGGCAGCACATCTTCAACGGTAAACCCACGCATCCGTCACAGGACGCGATCCGCGGCAAATCGAAGAGCGAAATTGAAGCCCACCTGATTGGCATGGGCGACACGTTGCTGGCGATCGAGGTTCCCAAGGAACAGGCCGCCAGCATTTATGATGCCGCTCTGAAATCCGCTCTGAACGGGGTACCCGATCCCCACAAGGGCGTCGCGGAGACGGCGCTGGATAGCCGTAGGCCCGGATCGGCGATGACGTCAGCTGATATCGACGCCTCCATTCGCGGGGGGCAAAACGCGATGTGGAATGCTGTCATCGACGCGCTGACCGACGAACAAGTTAATGCCTGGGCCGCCACGCAGGGCACCAAGTACGACGGCAAGTCCGTAGAAGATAAGAAGGAGGCCTATGCAGCCATCCTGCGAAAGAACCCGTCGCGCGACTCGGTGCGCGCCGCAATGGCCGCAAACCTGCCTATGCCGGAGCCAATTCTGATCGCCGACACCAACTGGGGGTCGGGTCCAAGCCATACCAGCTTTGTGATCGCACCAGATCCCGGTACCGGCGAACCGATCATGTGGAAAAAATCAGATCCGCCTGGTTCTCTCAGCCCGGCTGGGCGGGATTGGGTCGACCGGGACTGGGCCAAGACCCGCCCGGTGGGTTAACAGCACAAAGGTTGTAGAGAAATATGTCAGACAGCATGCCCCGTATCGCCCTGACTTTCGGCGAAGAACAGAAGCCGGTGGTCTATATCGGCACCCAAGCCTATTCAGACTGGGGCGAAGTGGTGCAATCCTCCCACGACACGGCGGCCCCGGAAAACGCCAGCAAGGTTGCCCGGATGATGACTCATTTTTCCTACCGGACACGGTACCGCGTCATCGATGACGCAGCCGAGTACGAAGCGCTCTACCGGTCCCGGATCGAGGCCGAGGAACCCGGCCAGCCCTACGAACAGAACGTGATCCGCTCACGCAGTTTTGGCATTCCGGATTTCTCAGCCATAGCTGTTCCCGCAATAGCCGGTGAAACGCTCACCTATTACGTCTACGACACCGCACTTTTTGTTCCCTACCGGGTCGAGGCATCACCGACCAACCCGAATCTGACCGCGCAAACCTACACGCCGCTACCGCTCGAACCGGCCACCTGAGGTGCCGCCGGCCACGGCTTCCCGTGCAACGATTGGAGACAGCATGCCAGACGACGCATTGAACGGTCCCGAACTAAAGAAATTCGTCAAGCTGGCGCGCAGGGGTCGGTTGCCCTTTGCCTTCAATCCCGGCAAGGATCCCGCCGAACATTACTTTGCGATGCACCGGAAAAAGCCGGGCAACCTGCTGGCCAAGACGGCAAAAAAGGAAGGACCTGGCGTCAAAGTGGCCTTCGGCACTTGCGAAGTCGAGCAGAAGGTCATGAAGCTGACTTGCGAACGGGTGATCCCGGCCCTGGCGAAGAACCTCAAACGGTTCCTGAAGGCAAACAAGGTCATGCTCAACGTCCAGGTCCTCGATGCCAACGGAAATGTCCTCGAGGAAGACATAGAGGACATGCCGGACGATCCGGATCTCATGGACGACGGTTCCGATACCGCCGCCGCAGCTGAGCCCGGCGACAAGGACTCACAGGCAGCAGAAGAACCTGTTTCAGCGGACCAACAGTCCTCTGCCGGCCTGGTGGCGCGGATCAAGTCGGCTCAACAGCGGGCCGCAGCGCTTCCCGATGCCGCTGCAAAGCTCAACGACGCACTGAAAAGCATTGTCGCACAGATCAAAGCACAGGATCTGAATGCCGCAGACAAGGCGATGGCCACCGTCGAAGGTGTTCTCGACAAACTGTCAGGACCTGCCAATGACGGGGCCGCCGATCCGCACCTGGCCAAATTGACCGAGGCTGCCGCCAAACTGCGCGTCCGTGCCGAAGGGTCGGTTGCGGACGTAAAGGCGAAACTCGACGCCGCCCTTGATCAGGCAGACGGGCTGATTCAGGCTGCGGACGCATCCGGCGCGGCAGCGCTGTTGAAAAAAGTTCAGGCTGCCTTGACTGCGTCGCAGGTGGCGCAGGAAAAGGAACAAACGGCAGCCGAAAAGGCAGCACCGGATCAGGCCAAATGGGAGGCGGCCTTTGCTAAGATCTCGCCACTTGCCGAAAAGGCCCTGAGCATGGGCCAGGTTGCCGACGTCGACGCATTCCGCACTGCTTGGAACTGGGCAACGAACTGTGCCTCAGATGGTGACTACAGCAAAGCGCTGGCGGCATTGCCGAAAGTTGTCGAGATGCTGAAAGCCGGTCGCGACGACGGGCAGTCCGCTTTCGCCGCGGATATTCCCGACGACGTCAAACCATTTGCCGAAAGCCGCCTGCGCTGGGAATCGGCCCGGGCCAAGATGCAATCCGAAATACGCTCGCTGCAAAGCACCATCGTGGCGGCAACGGCGGATATCGAGGACCTGGATGTCACCAGCGAGATTGGCGGTCTGATGGACTACATCAAAAACCTGGATGCCCGCCTCGAGGACAAGCTGGACGAGATCGTGAACACCCCCGCAGGCGATGCCCGCGAGAAACTCAAGGTTGAAGCCCGATCCCTGATCGCCGAATACGAACGCGAGCTCGAAAACGAGTTTTTCGAGGTAGTCGACAATAACAGCGGCTTTGGAAATGTTGCTGTTGCCTCTACCGCCCGCTCCGCGCTGGCATCTATTTCCGGCGTTCTGAGCTGACGTGGCGCGGTCCGTTCGACGCGTCGCGGCACCGCCGGAACCCACTTACCCATGCGCCTTTTTTGTCTGACGGCAGCCCTGCCAAAAGCCGCCCGCCGCATTCGGCTTCAGCTTGTCTATTTGGTGCCGAACATCCGGTCTCCGGCGTCGCCGAGGCCGGGCATGATATAGCCCTTGGAGTTTAGTTGCCGGTCCAGCGCGGCGGTGACGATGGGCACGTCGGGATGCGCCTCCTGCATCCGGGCGACACCTTCGGGTGCGGCCAGCAGGCACAGGAAGCGGATGTTGTTTGCCCCCGCCTCTTTCAGCAGCTTGACGGCGGCGGCGGAACTGTTGCCGGTCGCAAGCATCGGGTCGACCACGATCACCAGACGATCCTGAAGCCCCTCGGGCACCTTGAAATAGTACTGCACCGGCTGCAACGTCGCTTCGTCCCGATAGAGGCCTACAAATCCGACGCGGGCCGAGGGGATCAGCTCCAGCACCCCGTCCAGCATACCGTTGCCCGCCCGCAGGATCGACACCAGCGCCAGTTTCTTGCCCGCAAGGATGGGGGCGTCCATTTCTTCCAGCGGGGTTTCGATGCTGCGTGTGGTCAGCGGCATCTCACGGGTGATCTCATAGGCCAGCAACTGCGTGATCTCGCGCAAAAGCTGCCGGAACCCGGCGGTCGAGGTGCCCTTGTCCCGCATGAGCGACAGTTTGTGCTGCACCAAAGGGTGATCGACGATGGTCAGATGTTCGCTCATGTTGTCTCCAGTCTTTTTCTGACCCGCGCACGGGTCTCTTCATCGCAAAACGCCGCGTTCAATGCCGTTTCGTTGAGCGCGGCAAAATCTTCCGTCCCCCAACCGAATGCCTTGTGCAGCATCTCATATTCGTGGCGCAGGGTGGTATGGAAAAATGGCGGATCGTCGGTCGACACCGTGACTTTGACGCCCGCGTCACGCAGGCGCGCGATGGGGTGCGCCGCGAAATCGCGGTAGAGGCCCAGAACAACGTTCGATCCGGGACAGACCTCCAACGTGATCTCGCGGTCGGCCAGTTCATGCACAAGCTCGGGGTCTTCAATGGCCCGCACACCGTGCCCGACCCGTTCGACTCCCAGATCGCGCACCGCCTCGCGCACGCTGTCCGGCCCGCCGAATTCGCCGGCATGGGTGGTCAGGCGCAGCCCCGCCTCGCGCGCGCAGTCAAACGCCCATGCGAAATCGCGCTGCCGCCCGACGCTTTCGTTGCCGCCCATACCAAAGCCGGTGATCCAGTCTCCCGCAGTCTCGGCGGCGCAGATCGAGGCCCGCCTGGCCTTGTCGGGGCCGAAATGGCGCACGCAGGTGACAACCCCGCGCAAGGTGACACCAAACTTGCGCTCGGCCTCGTCGGCGGCGTCCCGGATCGCGTTCAGGTAATCGCGCCACGCCTGCACGTCGCCGCCGCCGCAGAAATCGGGGCTGAGGAAGGTCTCAGAGTAGACCACGCCGTTCGCGGCGCTCTGTTCCAGAATGGCCAGCGTCAGGCGGCGGAAATCCTCGGGCGATTGCAGTACCTCAGAGGCGGCCTCGTAGATCCGAAGGAAATGGGCGAAATCCCGGAAATCATAGGTGCCGTCCGGTTTGAAGATCCCACGCAGATCGATCTTCTTTTCAAAGGCCAGTTGCCGGATGAATGCAGGCGGCGCCGCACCTTCGTGATGCAGATGCAGTTCGATCTTGGGCAGGTCGGCGATGCTCACAGAAAGCTCCTCCCCGGCCCCTGCGCCGCGATGCCAAGGTGATCGGCGATGCTGGCTGCAACATCGGCATAGTTGATCTGCCCGACCGAACCTGTTCCGCATCCGGCAACCAGAACCGGAACCTGTTCGCGGGTGTGATCGGTGCCGCTCCACGACGGGTCATTGCCGTGATCGGCGGTCAGCACCAGCATGTCACCGCGGCGCAGCTTGTTCAGGATCACGCCGATTTCCACATCGAACCATTCCAGTGCGCGGGCATAGCCCGAGATATCGCGGCGGTGGCCGTAAAGACTGTCGAACTCGACGAAGTTGGCAAAGGTCAGGCTGCCCTCCTCTGCCTCGTCCACCAGCCGCGACAGGTGGCTTATCAGATCGGCATCCGCGCCCTTGTCCAGCGTATCGATCCCCTGCATCGAGAATATGTCGCCGATCTTGCCGATGGCATGCACCCTGCCCCCCGCATCCTGCACCCAGTTGGTCAGCACCGGCGCGGGTGGAACGATGGCAAAATCCTTGCGGTTGGTGGTGCGGGTAAACCCGGTTTCGGGCACGCCCACGAACGGACGTGCGATGACCCGTCCTACCTTCATCCCGTGAAGCTGCGGGGCCAGTGCCCTGCACAGATCATAAAGCCGCTCAAGCCCAAAGGTTTCTTCATGCGCGGCGATCTGGAACACGCTGTCGGCCGAGGTATAGCAGATCGGCCAGCCGGTGCGCATATGCTCGTCCCCCAGCCGGTCGATGATCGCTGTACCGGGCGCGTGACAGTTGCCAAGAATGCCGTCCGTCCCTGCCGCCTGCGCTGCGGCGCGGCTCAGATCGTCGGGAAACGCAGGATGCTCATCGGGGAAATAGTGCCAGTCCCACGGCACCGGCAAACCCGCCAGTTCCCAGTGGCCCGAGGGCGTGTCCTTGCCGATGCTATGCTCGCGCGCGCAGCCCCAAAGCCCCACGGGCTCAGCATCCAGACCCGGCGTCGGGTCGCCCGAAGCCAGCCGTATCGCCGCCCCAAGGCCCAATGCATCCAGGTGCGGCACATGCAACGGGCCTGAGCGCCCCTCTTCCGCCTGCCCCTCGGCGCAAGCCTGCGCGATATGGCCCACGGTGTTGGCTCCGGCGTCAGGCAGCGTGCCGTTATAGAACCGGTCGGCGTCAGGCGCGCCGCCAATTCCGACCGAATCCATAACCACAAGAAAGGCGCGGGTCACTGGCTGATCCTTTCGTGAACGAGATCCGGCGCCGTGACGGGTTTCGACCCCACCCGGATCGCCTTGCGCACCGCGGCCACCGCCTGCCGCGCGGCATCCTCTCGCGACGCATGCACCCTCGCCAACGGCGTGCCCCTGGACACCCTGTCACCCAACCGCACGATGTCCGAAATCCCTACAGCCGGGTCGATGACATCGCTTTCCACCTGTCGTCCGCCGCCCAGCGCCACGACGGCCAGCCCCAACGCCTCACCATCGATCGCGGTGACATAGCCGCTGTCTTGCGCCGTTGCCTCCTGAATGACGGTCGCCTCAGGCAGAAACCGCGCCCAGTTGTCCACGAAATGCACTGGCCCTCCCACGGCGGCCATCATGCGGCCAATCCGCTCGGCGGCGCGGCCATCGCGGATCACACCTGCAACCTTGGCTTCCCCATCCGCCGCGTCGCTGGCAAGTCCGGCATCGGCCAGAACGACACCGCCCAGAATGGCAGAGATGTCCGCCAATGGCGTATCGGCCCCACCGGTCAAAACCGTCATCACTTCGGCCACCTCCAGCGCATTACCCAGCGCCGGCGCAAGCGGCTGGTTCATGTCGGTGATTACGGCCGAGGTCTTGCAACCCGCCGCATTCGCGGTCTCGGTCAAAGCTGTTGCCAGCTTGCGCGCATCCTCGATGGTCTTCATGAAGGCGCCGCTGCCCGCCTTGACGTCCAGCACCAGCGCATCCGGGCTGGCCGCCAGTTTCTTGGACAGGATCGAGGCGGTGATCAGATCCAGGCTTTCCACTGTCGCGGTGACGTCACGGATCGCGTAAAGGCGCCTGTCAGCAGGCGCGATACTGCCGCTGGCGCCGACGATCGCGGCGCCGGTGTCCTGCAGGATCTGCCGTAAGCGTTCGTTTCCGACCTGCGTGGTGACGCCCGGAATGGCCTCCAGTTTGTCCAGTGTGCCGCCCGTGTGCCCCAACCCGCGCCCCGAGATCATCGGCACATAGGCCCCGCATTCGGCCAGCGCAGGCGCAAGAACAAGGCTGACGCAATCGCCCACGCCGCCTGTCGAATGCTTGTCCACCACCGGCCCGTCGAAATCCCACTGGAGAACCTCACCGCTATCGCGCATCGCAAGTGTCAGGGCGGCGCGCCCTTCAGCCCCCAGCCCACCCATGACAACGGCCATGGCAAAGGCTCCGGCCTGCGCGTCACTGACGCCACCATCGGCAAGGCCTTGGGCAAACCATGCCAGTTCTCCGGCGTCAGGCACCTCTCGACGGCGTAGCTTGGCGATGATCGAACGGGCATCCATCGGTTCAGCGTCCATCCATGTGCGAGGTGTCGAAGGCACCGGGCAGCAGTTGTGAGATGGTCATTTGCATCTCGGCGCCCTTGGTAGTCGCCATGGTCACGACCACGTCGCCCTTGCCGAACTCGGCCAGCCGCTGGCGGCACCCGCCGCAGGGCGTGACAGGTTCGGGGCACTCGGCCACGACATAGACTTCGGTCAACTGCGTCTCGCCCGCCGCCACCATCGCCGCAATGGCGCCGGATTCGGCGCATGTGCCCTCGGGATACGACACGTTCTCGACGTTGCACCCGGCATAGACCGCGCCCGAGGCCCCCCGTATCGCCGCGCCCACCTTAAAATTCGAGTAAGGCGCGTGCGCATTTTCGCGAACGGTCAAGGCGGTCTCTTTCAAAGACATGGCGATTCCCCGGTTTTTGATCACTTGGTCAGAATGGCCTACCCTAAAAGAAAGGCCGCGGGAAATTGAAGCCCCCGCAACCGGTTTTCAACAGCTAAATTCAGCTTATCCCAACGTCGTTGTGAAAGTGCCCGGCAAAGTCACCTCCAGCAGTTCTACATCATCCGACGGATCGCTCAGCCGGGTGCGCATCCCGGGCGGAATGACAAAGGCGTCGCCCTGTTCCAGGCGGTACGGATCGCGCCCCTCGCCTTCCAGCGTCACTTTGCCGTTCATGACAAAGGAAAAGTGGATATCGGTGTCATGGGTGGCCCATTGCGGCTCACCATCGCCGCGACGGACAACCTGTACTCCGGCAACGCCCTTGGTGTTCTCGGCAATCGAGGTGTCGCGGCAAAGATACCCCGGCAAGCGGAAGGGCATCCACTCGGCATCCCGAGCCCGATTGTAAACAAACCGCTGCCCCTGCCATTCGCGCTCGGGGCGATAATTCGGGGTGGGCAGGGTCATCTCGTGATCGATCTCGGTGATGTGTTCGGCGGGAACACCGATCTCGATCACCTGCACGTTGTCACTGGCCTCAAGGACCCGGTGACGGATTTCCGGCGGCTGTATGAAACAGTCGCCAGCCGTCAGGCGCATCTTTTCCCCCTGATCCTCATAGACAACGTCGACCCAGCCGTGAATGCAAAAAATCAACTGGAACCCAACCTTATGAAAATGCACCATGTCGGGCACCGGCCCGCCGTCGGGAATGCGGATATGGCTAGCGATGATCGAGCCGCCAAGGCGCGAGGGCACCAGATCGCGATAGTGCATGCCCGCGCGGCCGATGATCCATGGCGCCTGATCCTTGAGCCGCCGCACCACAAAGGAATGCACGGTTTCCGGCATCACCAGCGGCGGGTTGCGTTCCTCGATCTCGATCCGGGTCCCGTTCGGCGCGACCATGCTTCGCTTGCCATCCGCGAACCCGTCGGGATTCTCGGTCAGAATCCGCAGAGTGCCGGGCGGTTCCGGCGCGTCCTTTTCTATGCGAAGACGCAGCCCGTGGCCGGAAAAGACGCCAACGCGCGGATCGTCGGCGGGATAGATCATGTCCATCCGCATTCCCAGAACCTTGGTGTAGAACGGTATGTCATCGCGCAATTCGTTGGTCGGCAGGCGCATCTCGGCTATGGTGTCGGTCATGGCATTCTCCTTTGCGCGGGACTGTGGCCGCGAGGCGGCAGTTTTGCAAGAAGCCACCTGCGACGCTGTGGCCACACCAAGGCTGTTTCCCCTGCGTCAAAAGTAGTTTAATGCTAAACTAAATTTGGGAGTTCGCTTCATGTCCGACAATACCAGCCAGCGCCAGGCGGCACTCGACTATCACGAATTTCCCAAACCCGGGAAGCTCGAGATCAAGGCGACCAAACCGATGGCGAATGGCCGGGATCTGTCGCGGGCATACTCCCCCGGCGTGGCCGAGGCCTGTATCGAAATCAAGGACAACGCCGACAATGCCGAACGCTATACCGCACGCGGCAATCTGGTGGCGGTGGTATCGAACGGCACCGCAGTGCTGGGGCTGGGCAATATCGGTGCGCTCGCGTCAAAACCGGTGATGGAAGGCAAGGCGGTTCTGTTCAAGAAATTCGCAGGCATCGACTGTTTCGACATAGAAGTGAACGAGGCCGACCCGGAAAAACTCGCCGACATCGTTTGTGCACTTGAACCGACTTTTGGAGCGATCAACCTCGAAGACATCAAGGCGCCCGACTGTTTCATCGTCGAAAAGCTGTGCCGTGAGCGCATGAACATCCCTGTCTTTCACGATGACCAGCACGGCACTGCCATTGTCGTCGGCGCGGCCGCCAAGAACGCGCTGCATGTGGCGGGCAAGTCTTTCGAAGAAATCAAGATCGTCTCCACCGGCGGCGGCGCGGCGGGAATTGCCTGCCTCAACATGCTGCTGAAACTGGGTGTCAAACGCGAAAATGTATGGCTGTGCGACATTCACGGGCTGGTCTACGAGGGCCGGGCCGAGGATATGAACCCGCAAAAGGCCGCCTTTGCCCAAAAGACCGACCTGCGGACACTGGATCAGGTGGTCGACGGGGCCGACCTGTTCCTGGGGCTTTCCGGTCCCAACGTGCTGAAACCCGAGATGGTCGCGAAAATGGCCGATCGCCCTATCATCTTTGCGCTGGCCAACCCAACGCCGGAAATCCTGCCTGATGCCGCGCGCGAAGTTGCGCCAAACGCCATCATCGCCACCGGGCGCAGCGACTTTCCCAACCAGGTCAACAACGTGCTGTGCTTCCCCTTCATCTTCCGGGGTGCGCTGGACGTCGGCGCAACCGAAATCAACGATGAGATGCAGATCGCCTGTGTCGACGGCATCGCCGATCTTGCCCGCGCCACCACCAGCGCCGAGGCTGCGGCGGCCTATAAGGGCGAGCAGCTGACGTTTGGCGCCGACTACCTGATTCCGAAACCGTTCGACCCACGCCTTGTTGGCGTAGTGTCTTCTTCGGTCGCCAAGGCGGCGATGGCAAGCGGCGTGGCCAAGCGGCCCATCGCCGACCTGGAAGCCTACAAGGAAAAGCTGAACCAGACCGTCTTCAAGTCTGCCCTGCTGATGCGTCCGGTCTTCGAAGCCGCCGCCGTCGCATCGCGCCGGATCGTCTTTGCCGAGGGCGAAGACGAACGCGTCCTGCGCGCGGCACAGGCGATCCTCGAAGAAACCACCGAAACCCCCATCCTGATCGGCCGCCCCGAAGTGATCGAGGCGCGCTGCGAACGGATCGGTCTTTCGGTGCGCCCGGGCCGGGACTTCCAGATCGTGAACCCGGAAAATGACCCCCGTTATTATGATTACTGGACATCCTACCACCAGATCATGCAGCGCCGGGGCGTCACGCCCGATCTGGCCAAAGCGATCATGCGCACCAATTCTACCGCCATCGGCGCAATCATGGTTCAGAGGGGCGAGGCTGACAGCATGATCTGTGGCACCTTCGGGGAATACCGCTGGCATCTGAACTACGTGGAACAGGTGCTGAATGACGGCGACCTGCGCCCGCATGGCGCGCTTTCGCTGATGATCCTCGAAGACGGCCCTCTCTTCATCGCCGACACCCATGTGCGCACTCGGCCCAGCCCGGAAGAATTGGCCGAAATCACCTTGGGCGCGGCCCGTCATGTGCGCCGCTTCGGGCTGGAACCAAAGATCGCCTTCTGCTCGCAGTCGCAGTTCGGCAATCAGGCCGAAGGGTCCGGCAAGCGCCTGCGCGACGCGATCCGAATTCTGGACAGCAAACCGCGCGATTTCACCTATGAGGGCGAAATGAATCTCGATGCCGCGCTCGACCCGGACCTGCGCGAGCGCATCTTCCCCAACTCCCGCCTCGAAGGCGCGGCGAATGTTCTGATCTTTGCCCACGCCGACGCCGCCAGCGGTGTGCGCAACGTGCTCAAGATGAAGGCCGACGGGATCGAGGTCGGCCCGATCTTGATGGGCATGGGCAACAAGGCCCATATCGTGACGCCCGCGATCACCGCCCGCGGCCTCCTGAACATGGCGGCCATTGCCGGAACGCCTGTAGCGCATTACGGTTAAGTCCGGCGGTCGCCTTTCCGACCGCCCATTCAGGGAGGTCAGAATGCAAGGGCATTGTCACTGCAATGCGGTGCGCTGGCAAAGCGATGGCGAGGTTGCATGGAGCTGCTATTGCCATTGTTCGGATTGCCGCCGCAATTGCGCATCCCCCGTCACCGCGTTTTTCGGTCTGCCGCATGAGAAGGTGAAATGGGTTGGCGAGACTCCGCGTGTCTACGCGTCGTCCGAAGGGGTCGAGCGGTTGTTCTGCGGCAACTGCGGAACCCAGATGGCCTATCGCAACGTCCGCGACCCGGTGAACATCCATCTCTACACCGCAACACTGGAGAACCCGGATGACCTG
>NZ_JBXWSF010000047.1:0-31088 GCF_059613285.1 Ruegeria sp. BHSB058
ACCAGACCACTTGGTCCTTGATTGTGTCGAGTTTGGCCAGTGCCTGCTCAACGCCTTCGGGCGTGCTGAGCGTGTCATAGATGTCTTCTTTGGCAACACCGTCGCAGTAGAGGGCCCATTCCATGTTGTCGATCGGGCGTTTCTGCAGCGAACGCTTGCCCGGATACTTTTCAAGGTCAAAGACGTCGCAGACGGTGGTCGGCGGAGTATCCCCAACCAAGTCGGTGCGATAGCCGAAAGTTGTCGAATAGACGATCTGCGGAACAAAGCAGTCGGAAACGATCAGTTCGCCAAAGTCCTCAGTTGCCGGCGTCCCATCGGGAGCCGCGGCGAGAATCGCATCGTGATCCAGTTCTTCCGCCAAGCCTTCGTCGCAAAGGCGCATGGCGTCCGATGCCACGACGTCAACGACGTCCCAGGTGACATTGCCGGCTTCGTTCATTGCCCGGAGCTTTGCGACTGCTTCGGCCGAGCTTTCGTCGTTGATGATCTTGACGCCGGTCTTTTCCGAGTACGGAGTGTGATAGGCGTTCTGCTGCGAGGCAGAATACGCGCCGCCCCAGGACACGATGGTCATTTCATCGGCCATGTCCTGCGCAATCGCGGCAGGAGCAATGAGTGCCGTCGTAGCAACCAGAGTAGAGAGTTGCGAAAGTTTCATGTTTATCTTTCTCCTTGTTGAACTTGGTTCTTGTGGTGGATTGCGCGCCGAAGTGGACAATCCAGCGCGCAAGAGCGCCTTGTTAAGCGTCAAGTGCGCGGCAGTCCTCGGGAAGCCAGCCGATCTCAATCTGCTGGCCCGGCTGCAAGCGGACTTGGTCCGGCGCGTTACGGGTTTTGATGACGAATTCATCGTTCCCGGCAACGCGCAAACGTGTGCGGAAGATATCGCCCATGTAAATGAACTCCAAAACTTCGGCGTTCAGTGTGTGGGCGCCTTTCTGCAAACGTTCCTTGTTGTATTCAACTCGCTCTGGACGAATGGAAACCCGCGTGCGTTCCCCCGGTTTGCTTACGTTGACCGGTTTGCAATCGATCAGACCGCCGCCGTCCAACTGGACAACTGCGATACCGTCCTTGATTTCCTTGACTTCGCCTTCTAGCGTATTGTTCTCGCCGATGAACTGGGCCACGAAGCTGTTGGACGGTTCCTCGTACAGAGTATCTGGTGGTGCGAGTTGTTGGATAACGCCGTCGTTGAACACCGCGACCCGGTCGGACATTGTCAACGCTTCGGTCTGGTCGTGGGTCACATAGACCACCGTGATACCCAGGCGGTGCGCCAAGTGGGTGATTTCGAACTGCATCTTTTCCCGCAGTTGCTTGTCCAATGCACCCAGAGGTTCGTCCATCAGAACCAGTTCCGGTTCGAAAACCAGAGCGCGGGCCAAGGCGATCCGCTGTTGCTGACCACCTGAAAGCTGCGCCGGCCGGCGTCCACCGAATGCGCCCATTTCGACCATGTCAAGCGCGCGCTTGACCTTCTCTTCGCGCTCGGACTTGCCCATATTTCGGACTTCCAGCGGGAAAGAGAGGTTTTCGGCAATCGTCATGTGCGGGAACAGGGCATAGTTTTGAAACACCATGCCGATGCCGCGTTTATGAGGTGGGATGTTGTTAATGGAAACGCCACCAAGCCGGATGTCGCCGTGAGTGGCAGTTTCGAAACCGGCCAGCATCATAAGGCAAGTGGTTTTTCCGGAACCCGACGGACCGAGCATCGTCAGAAACTCGCCTTTGGGCATTGTTAGATTGAGATCTTTGACGACCAGAGTCTCGCCGTCATAGCTTTTTTGCACGCGCTCAAATTCGACGAACGCGCTGTTGTTCGAAGCGTCGGCCAAGTTGTCTCCCCATTTGCTGTTAGGCAGATTTCCTCTGCGCTTTTTGTGATCTAATCACACCAAGCATAACGAGCGCTAGGCATGAAATTAATAAATTTCGGTGACCGAAAGTAAGATTTTCGTCATTACCGCGTATAGGGTCACTGATTTCTGTCGTTGGAATTTGAATGCAGCTTTGGTATGCGGCAGCGACTCAGAGCGACACTGTTGTGCAACAATGCGACATTCTTTGGATGTGTATCCGGTTTTGGTTGCACACAGGAAGAAGCTGCCGTTGCACAAGTTGCAAGAATTGGGCCGGTCATTCGAAATGACCGGCCATGCCTCAAGTTGTCCTGGCTTTTTGGCCGAGTGTTACGCAGCTTCCTTCAAAAGATCCCTGTCAAGGATTTCGGCATAAGCTTCGTCCAGTGACTTGCGGATGCGGACAAACATCTCGTCGATCTCTGTATGGGTGATAACCAGCGGCGGAGAAATGATCATGCGGTCGCCGACATGACGCATGATCAGGTTGTTTGCAAAACACTTGTCGCGGCAAATGTATCCGATCGTACCTGGTTCGGACGCAAATTTTGCCCGTGCCTCTTTGTTGGGGGTCAGGGCAATCGACGCCATCATACCGACGATCTTGGCTTCTCCAACCAGTGGATGATCGATCAGGGCTTCCCACTTTTCCTTGAGGTATGGGGCGGTCACGTTTTTCACACGCCCGACAATGTCTTCTTCCTCCATGATGCGGAGGTTTTCCAGAGCGACTGCTGCGGCAACAGGATGGCCCGAATAGGTATAGCCGTGGTTGAATTCCACACCTGCAATCACTTTGGCAACCTCGTCGCAAACGATCGAGCCGCCTATTGGTGCGTAGCCCGAGCTGAGGCCTTTGGCGATGGTCATGATATGCGGTTTGATGCCAACAGTTTCCGAGCCGAACCAGTTGCCAGTACGACCGAAGCCACAGATCACTTCATCCGCGATCAAGAGGATTTCGTATTTGTCGCAAATCCGCTGGATTTCAGGCCAATAGCTGTCGGGCGCCACGATCACACCGCCCGCGCCCTGAACCGGTTCGGCAATAAAGGCGGCAACGCGGTCTTCGCCAAGCTCGAGAATGGCTTCTTCCAATTCACGTGCGCGTGCAAGGCCGAATTCTTCGGGGTCCATGTCAGTGCCTTCGGCCCACCAGTTGGGTTGATTTATATGGTGGATGTTCGGAATCGGGATGCCGCCCTGAGCGTGCATTGCCGGCATCCCGCCGAGCGAGGCAGAGCCGACGGTGGAACCGTGATAACCGTTCTTGCGGCTAATGATGATATTCTTGCCAGATTTACCTTTGCTGTCCCAATAGGTACGCACCAATCGAATGTTCGTGTCGTTGGCTTCGGAGCCGCTCCCAGCAAAGAACACATGATTCAAGTCACCAGGCGCCAGGTTAGCGATCTTTTCCGCCAATGCGATCGCAGGAACATGGGTCGTCTGAAAGAACGTATTGTAATAAGGCAGTTCCCGCATTTGCCGCGCGGCAACCTCCGCAAGCTCGTCGCGGCCATAGCCGATGTTTACACACCACAGGCCTGCCATGGCGTCCAGAATCTCTTCCCCCTCACTGTCGGTCAGAAACACGCCTTTGGCGCGGGTGATAACGCGCGCGCCCTTTTTTGCCAGTCCGTCGTTTTCAGTGAACGGGTGCATGTGGTGGGCCGCATCAAGGGCCTGAAGCTCGGCTGTGGGCATGTGATTGGTGATCGTGGACATCGTGAAATCTCCTGCGGAATCTGTCGACCTTCACAATATGATCAAATTTGGCGAAGTCAATCGAATCACTTCGCAATGATTATTTTGAGAGAGCGCCCGCCATAAGTTCCATGCCTTGCTCGACATCATGGGCCATAGCCCGTCCGACGCCTGCGGCGTCTTTATTGCGTAGGCATTCCACTATGTCTTTGTGTCGATCCGGAAGGCTGTGCGTGCCGAAGCGACCGCACACGACGCGCAAAGAGGGGCCGAATCGTAGCCACAAACGTTCTGCCAGATCGCACAGGACAGGAGCGTCGGCATGGCTGTAGATTGTTGTGTGAAACGCATAGTTGTTCAGTAGATACCCGCCAACATCACCAGCAGAGATGCACTCGTCAACGCGGCGATCGATGTCTTCCAGGGCATCTATTTGCTTGGGGGTCATAAGACCTCCGGCACGCCTTGAAAGCTCTGATTCAATTACTTTTCTTGCGAAGATCAATTGCTCGATATCGCCCTTGCTCAAAATGGGAACGCTGACCCTGCGATTTCCCTGAAAAACCAGAGCCCCATCGGATATCAGGCGTCTGATCGCCTCTCGTACCGGAGTCATTCCGGCACCCAGCGAATCAGTCAGCCCTTGAATCGTCACAGGCTGGCCGGGAACCATCTCGCCGAACAGGATTTGTGATCTGAGCACGTGATAAACTTGCTCATGTGCGGGGCGTTTTTCGTCGCTTGAATTTCGGTCAGAAGCTCTATTTTTGATCATATTCAAAAGGTTTATCCTGATCTTGTTGGTCTCGGAATGCAGCGCACGACGCCGCTTGAAACCATAAACTGTATTGCCGTGGAACGCAAAACTTGATCAAATCCAAAAAAACGGGATGATAACGGTACATTCGCAGGGAGAGAAACATGACATTCAAATCGCTGACACTCACGACCGTATTCGCGTTGGGGACCTCGGCTGCATTCGCCGAAGAGGTGCGCGTCTACAACTGGTCGGACTATATCGACGAGGATTTACTGGCCAAGTTCCAGGAAGAAACCGGCCTGACGCTGATCTACGACGTATTCGACAGCAATGAGGTTCTGGAAACCAAGATGCTCGCCGGTGGCTCGGGTTATGACGTTGTGGTTCCGTCGGGAACGTTCTTGCAACGTCAGATCCAGGCCGGGGCGTTCCAGAAGCTGGATACCAGCAAGCTGCCCAATGCAGACAATCTTTGGGATGTAATCCAGGAACGGACTGCGGGATATGACCCCGACAACGCCTATTCGATAAACTACATGTGGGGTACCACCGGGATCGGTGTGAATGTTGGCAAGGTGAAGGAGATCCTGGGAGAAGATGCGCCCATCGATAGCCTTGAACTTGTGCTGAACCCGGACAACATGTCGAAGCTGGCGGGATGTGGTGTGCATTTCCTGGATGCGCCGGCAGAGATGATTCCAATGGTGCTGAAATACATCGGTGAAGACCCGGATAGCCACGATCCGGATGTAATCGCCAAGACCGAGCCGGTATTCATGGCGATCCGGCCTCATATCCAGAAATTCCACAGTTCCGAATACATCAATGCGCTGGCAAACGGTGATATCTGCGTCGCTGTCGGGTGGTCTGGCGACATCCTGCAAGCGCGGGACCGTGCGGCTGAAGCCGATAATGGGGTGGAAATCGCTTATCACGCGGCCAAAGAAGGCGCGCAGATGTGGTTTGACCAAATGGCAATTCCGGTTGACGCTCCGAATCCAGACGGCGCGCACAAATTCCTGAATTTCATTCTCGATGCCAACAACATGGCAGCAGCATCAAACTATGTCTATTACGCCAACGGCAATAAGGCGAGCCAGGAGTTCCTGGAAGAGGATGTGATTGGCGACCCGGCGATCTACCCGGACGAAGCGACCATGGAAAACCTCTTTATTACAACGCCCTATCCGGCAAAGACCCAGCGCGCGGCGACGCGCCTGTGGACCAAGATCAAGTCGGGAACCTGATCTTGAGGGGCGGAGTGGGTTTTACCTTCTCCGCTATTTCTATCGGTGAAGTCAACTTAACGGGGGTCCGTTTTGAATTCTTCCGTCTTTGCGCCGTGGGAAGATCCACAGGCGAAACCATTGATCCAGTTTCAGAACGTCACAAAACGGTTTGGTCAGTTCACTGCGATCGACAATCTTTCGCTTGATATCTACGAGCGGGAGTTCTTTGCCCTTCTGGGTCCATCCGGCTGCGGTAAGACCACCATGATGCGGATGCTTGCGGGTTTCGAAAAACCCACCGAAGGGCACATCATGCTGGGTGGGAAGGATATCGACCCTATTCCGCCAAACAAAAGGGCGGTGAACATGATGTTCCAGTCCTACGCTTTGTTTCCGCATCTCAGCGTTTGGGACAACATTGCCTTTGGCCTTCGCCGCGACAACATGCCGAAACTGGATCTGGAAAACCGTGTCGAAGAAATGCTTCGCCTGACCCGTCTGGAACAGTTCGCCCGCCGCAAACCGCACCAGATTTCTGGTGGTCAGAGACAGCGAGTGGCTCTGGCCCGGTCCTTGGCCAAAGCGCCCAAACTTCTGTTGCTGGATGAACCCCTCGGAGCGCTTGACAAAAAGCTGAGGCAGGACACCCAGTTCGAACTGATGGACATCCAAGAAAAAACGGGCACCACCTTTGTGATCGTTACCCACGATCAGGAAGAAGCGATGACCGTCGCCAGCCGTGTCGCAGTGATGGATCAGGGTAAACTGATGCAGGTGGCCACGCCGGACAAGATCTATGAAAACCCTGCGTCGGTTTATGTGGCTGATTTCATTGGAGACGTGAACATCATCGAAGGCCGGGCAACGCCCGACGGCGAAGATACTTACAAGGTCGACTGGGCCGACGGGCAAGCACCGATCATAACCAGATCAGCTCAGACGTTTGCCACCGGTCAGACCTGCCATCTGGCGATACGGCCGGAGAAAGTGACGATTTCAGCCGAGCGTCCTGCAGATGCAGCCAATGCCGTTCAGGGTAAAGTGCACGACATTGCCTATCTGGGCAACTTGTCGACCTATCATGTTGAGCTACCGAACGGCACGATCATCAAGGCGCAGACGGCCAATACACGCCGTATCTCGCGCCGCTCCTTCACTTGGGAAGACCCTGTCTGGCTGTCGTGGACAGCTACGGCTGCGGTGCCGCTGGCAGACTGATGCGTCGCTTCGTCCTGATCGCCGTCCCGTATTTCTGGCTTTTGGCGCTGTTTCTGGTGCCTTTCGCCATTGTTCTCAAGATATCGCTGTCGGACACGGCGCTATCAATACCGCCTTACGTTCCGCAATTCGACTGGGCTGAAGGCATCGGGGCCTTCCTTAGCGAGCTGGATTTCGAAAACTTCATCTTCTTGACCGAGGATGCCTTGTACTGGAAGGCTTATCTGTCGAGCCTCAAAATCGCGATCATCTCGACATTCCTGACATTGCTCGTGGGGTATCCCATCGCCTATGGCATGGCCCGGGCGCCCGAAGAATGGCGTCCGACGCTGATGATGCTGGTGATTTTGCCGTTCTGGACGTCGTTCCTGATCCGGGTTTATGCGTGGATGGGTATTCTGAGCAACGAGGGTTTCCTCAATCAACTGTTGTTGTGGACGGGAATTATCTCGGAGCCACTGACGATCCTGAACACACAAAAAGCTGTCTATGTCGGTATCGTCTACACCTATCTGCCCTTCATGATCCTGCCTATCTATTCTGCGCTCGACCGGCTTGACGGCTCGTTGATCGAAGCCGCCGAGGATCTGGGGTGCTCTCGTACACAGGCTTTCTGGCTCGTCACCGTGCCGCTGTCGCGCCCCGGCATCATCGCCGGGTGTTTCCTGGTGATGATCCCGGTGATCGGCGAGTTCGTGATCCCGTCGCTTTTGGGAGGGTCCGGAACGCTGATGATCGGCAAGGTTCTTTGGGAGGAATTCTTCTCGAACCGCGACTGGCCGGTTGCGTCGGCCGTGGCCGTGGTGCTGCTCCTGATCCTCGTGATCCCGATCGTGCTATTCCAGCGCAACCAGCAGAAACAGGCGGAGGCGGAAAAATGAACAGGCTTAGCTGGTTCAACGTTGTCTCGCTGACGCTGGGATTCGCGTTTCTTTATATCCCGATGGTCATCCTGATCATCTTCAGTTTCAACGAAAGCAAACTGGTTACCGTGTGGGCCGGGTTCTCGACCAAATGGTATGGGGAGTTGATCCGCAATGAAGCATTTCTGGATGCGGCGTGGGTGACGCTGCGGGTGGCGGTGTTTTCGTCGACGCTCGCAACAATTCTCGGGACAATGGCAGCGTATGTTCTGGTGCGCGGTGGCCGTTTTCTGGGCCGAACAGTGTTTTCTGGCATGATCTATGCCCCGCTTGTAATGCCTGAAGTAATCACTGGCTTGTCGCTACTGCTTTTGTTTATCGGCATTGGTCTGGATCGAGGTGTTTTCACAGTCGTGCTTGCACATACGACGTTCTCGATGTGCTACGTTTCTGTCGTGGTCTCGTCGCGTCTGGTGACGTTTGACCAATCCTTGGAAGAAGCTGCACTTGATCTGGGTTGCTCCCCGGCGCAAGCCTTTCGTTTGGTAACACTCCCGATCATTGCGCCTGCGGTGATATCGGGCTGGTTGCTGGCGTTTACGCTGTCGCTGGATGATCTGGTCATAGCGTCGTTTACCACCGGTCCTTCAGCCACCACCTTGCCGATCAAGATCTTCTCGGCGGTTCGTCTGGGGGTCAGCCCGGAAATCAATGCCTTGTCCACCATCATGATCGGCATCGTGACCGTAGGGGTTATCGCCGCGTCGCTGGTGTCCAAACGCGCGATGGTCCGGCAAAAACAGGATGAACAGGCAGCGGCTCGCGCGCAATGAAGCGGATCTTTCCAGACTACACCTATGGGCCTGGTCCGCGGAACGGGTGCTGGTGGGATCAGACAATTCAGGCGCCGTCTTGGCCAGTTCTCGAAGGTGATCTTGAGGTGGATGTGACCATCGTCGGCGGGGGTTTCACAGGCATCTCGGCGGCGTTGCATCTTGCTAAAGCCGGTGTTTCGACTGCCGTGCTTGAGGCCGAAACACCGGGATGGGGTGCATCCGGGCGCAACGGCGGGTTCTGTTGTCTCGGCGGGTCCAAGTTGAGCCAAGATGCCATGCGGCGTCGATATGGCCGCACCGCCACCGAAGCATTCGAAGCGGCAGAGGTCGAGTCCGTGGAACTGGTGTCTCGATTGTTGCAGGATCACGGAATCGACGCTGACAAACACTCGAGGGGCGAAACGCAACTGGCCCACACGGCGCGGGCAATGGATGCCGTGCGACGGCGGGCGGAAGCAGGGGGCGTTGTTCATGAACGCAAAGATCTGGCGGCATTGGGATTTGGTGGCCAATTCTTTGGCGGCTACACCTATCCCGTCGGTTTTGCTTTGAACCCCCGAAAATATCTGTTCGGTCTTGCCTTTGCGGCACAACAAGCGGGGGCGAGGCTTTTCCAGAAAAGCCCCGCGCTTTCGATCCAAAGCAGGGCGGCGGGCCATACGGTGGCGACCGCGAACGGACGGGTTACATGTAAAGCCATTTTGATTTGCACGAACGGGTATTCAAGCGAGGACATGCCGGATTGGCTGGCCGGTCGGTACATGCCCGCCCAATCCACGGTTATGGTGACGCGCCCGCTGACAGAAGTCGAGCTTGAGGCGCAAGGCTGGACATCGGATCAGATGGCCTATGACACCCGCAATCTGCTGCACTATTTCCGGCTCATGCCGGATCGGCGGTTCCTGTTCGGAATGCGCGGTGGATTGCTTTCGTCCCCAACCGCTGAGCGTGCGATCCGAGTAAAAGTCAGGCGGGATTTCGAACGTATGTTTCCCGCTTGGGCAATGGTCGAGGCGACAAATATGTGGTCGGGGATGGTGTGTCTCGCGCGCAGCTTGACGCCTTACGTCGGCCCTGTTTCTGGTCTAAACGGTGTGTTCACGGGTTTTGCCTATCATGGCAACGGCGTGGCAATGGGCACTTATGCCGGGCGCGCCTTGGCGCGTTTGGCAATGGGACAGCCTTCGGGTCTCCCCGGCCCGATGTCACGACGCCCGGAGAAGTTCCCGTTCGGTCGCTGCCGTCGTATACTGATGCCGCCGGCCTATGCCGCGATGGGGCTGGCCGATCTGTGATCTAGAGATCGCTCAAAGCGTCCAGTTCCAGCTGCAATCCGGTCTCGTAGTCCTTGGCGCCGTTTCGACTGCGCCACAGGCAATAGGCAGCCATGCGCCAGCCGAACCAGTGGCGCAATTCATGATATCGCGCGACAATATCGACATCGTGATACGCGTCCAGAAAACACTTGATTTCGTCTTGGCTCAGCGGTTGTCCCCGGTAAAGCCACTGCATGGCAGGTGACAAAAAGAGCGCCAAATCTTCGCAGGGGTCGCCAAAGGCGGGACATTGCCAGTCTATGAGCGTCGCACGCTTTCCTGAGATCAGTATGTTGCCCGCGACCGGGTCGCCGTGAATCAAGCGTCGGTCGGACAAGGGGGGAACATCCCTGTTGGGGCGGCGGAGCATCACTACGTCTCGGTCATCCGGTTCGCAAAGGTTCAGGATATCCTCGGCATGGCGTGCCAGGTCATCGCTTCCGTTACATCCTTCGGGAACGGGGATCGTGACATTGCTGCTGTGTAGTCTGTTCAGAAGATGTGCCACGGTCTCGGGGTTTTCGCGCCAGGGTGATCCGGGTGCATGATCATAAAGCACCCAGCTTTCTGCGCCGCAGACACCAGTAGCCCTCAGTTGTGGAACAAAACCGCTACTCTTGAAGACACGCAGGCATTCCGCTTCAAGCCGAGCGTCATTGCGAAACAGGGGATTTGCAAAACCGCTTTGATACAGTTTGAGAACCTGATCCGAATGCTGGCCCGCGAGTTTCCAAACCCGGTTGGTCCTCCCGCCATATAGCGTTTCGAACCTGTCGCCGGAGCAATACACGCCCAATTGCAGCAGGTCCTTGATCAAAGCGTCCGGAGGAGGCGAGTCCACGGTCAAGGTGAGTTCCTTGTATTACGGTTCGGCATTGGCGATTTTTCGCCACCGTTTGACCTGTCCTGTCCATTAGATCAACTCTTCGCTCGCACCGATGCGACATCTGAGGGCAAAATCGTCTGCCCGCCGGAAAGCACAAGAGTAATTTCGCCACCTGCCACCTGCGCTTCAAAGACTTTTTCACTCACCGCCGCCAGAGAGTTTTCGACCAGTACATCCTTGGCATAACTTTCGACCGCAAAAGAATAGAGGCCGAAAGGAACAGCGTTTCCGCTGCTGTCCTGGCCGTTCCAGACGACGGATTGTGTAGTGGTGGAGAATTCGATTCGGTCAACGGTTGCGCCGTTTGAATCGACGATTTTCAGAATAGCTTTGTCGGCATCGGGTACACGAGGCCAGGATATGGTCACCGGCTCGCCTTGGTAATTTGCAGGTGCAACTGCAGTAACCTCCAGTCCGACCCAACCTGCCAACTCTGAAAAACCGGGCTGTCCCAGTTTTGCGACGAGTACCGACAGGGTTTCATTAGTTTTCACCTGCTGTTCGACCATTGAAAACTGTGCCAGCTGTGCCGCATATTCAGACGAGCCGATAGGTTCCAGGGGGTCCTGGTTTTGCGCCTGTGCAGTCAGCATCTTGAGAAATGTCTCGAAATCGGATGTAAGTGCGGACGTGCTTGATGCTGATGTGGTACCAGAAGTTCTGGTGTTCGTAGGCAAGATTGGTTCGATAGTTCCAGACATTATTCAAATCCTCAGATCAAGACCCGATCCCGCAACTCGAATGGGTCGGGTATCGAAGATTTCACGGTCGTCACTTGAGCTCTCCGGATTTGGTGTCTTTTCCTTTCTGGACGAGCCTTGATCGCGATTGTGAAAATCAAAAGAGATAGAGTTATACCCCAGTTCGCGAAACTCGGCGGAAAGCTCTGAAATATGGCGGCGCATCAGGTCCAGCGTTTCGGCGCGATCACCCGTGATCGATAAAACCAAGACGTCGTCCTTTGTGCTCAACCCCATGGAAACGCGCCCCAACTCTTGGGGATTGAGGGTTATTTCGATCTTGTCAGTCCCGGGCTTAGCGGAAATTGCGGCGGACAACTGTCCGCCGATGAACCGCACTGTCTCGACCCTTGTCGTCGGCATGTAACTGTTTTCTTTTGACAGCCCGACTTGCGTCACGTCAAACCCGCTAATGGTGTCATCACTGTGCGAACTTGGCCAAAGTTCGGAGTGCGCACGATCAGTATCCAGCAACCGTTCGAGGTTTGAAACGCCAAAGGACATCGCAGACATTTGTACTGGTTGAGCCATCACTTTGAAGCCAGTCGCCAGAGAGCTGTCCGCTTTCTCAGCAGGCGTGGGTGAGGCAGAAGCCGTGACATCTGTTCTGATCTTTTCTTCCGAATCGTGGCTGGTCGCCAGATCCGCCGCAGCGACCTTGGTGTTCTCGAGTTTTCCCGCCACTTTGACAGTGGCCTCCGATACGGCTGCCCCGCTGTTCTCGGAGTCCAGAATTGCGCCAGCGCGGATGGCCGCTAGCGATTGTCGCGCGCGAAAATCTGCATCGCTTGTAACCGCAGATAGAAATTGACTGCCCGGGCCAGCGAACTCTGGTGCTTTCGTGTTCTTTCCTAATTCAGGTTCTGCCCGAGATCGGTCATCCTTCTGTACGACAGAATTTAAGGGGTCGGGCGGCTGTTCCGCGTCGTTGGTCAAGGTGACCTGGTCTTTTCCTGAATTTGGCGCACCCGCACCCGCGTCTGCATTGGGTTTCCCAGAAATTTCGAATGCACGAGCATCTTCGAGACGTTCGTCACCCGGGGTTTGTGCTCCTGTTGATAAAAACTGCAAATCATCCTGACCCAGCTTCTCATCCGGTGTTTCCGAATTCTCTGCGTCGGGCAAATGCGCGGTATCGGACGACTCTGCCGTGCTATTGTCGTCAGCCGCTTTCATGAAACTGTCGAAGGGCCTTGCGTCTTTTGGGGGCTGTGCGGCGTCCCGCGACAGAGCGGTTTCGGGCCGGCGCTCTACAGCCGGGCCAGAGCCGGTCGGATTTATGGGGCTGATTGTGTTCATTGCCACCTGCGCAATTGTTGATCGCTCCAGATTGATCCCCAACCGGTTATTTTTTTTTTAACCGCCATACGATTTCATCACCCCGTTTGAACGTAATTTTCGAGGTGTCTTATGCAGATTTCGCGACACGCACCGTCTGTGCCTTTTGACAGCGCAATTCCTCACCAGGCCCAAGCCGCCTGGAAAGCGGCGCAAGATGTTGAAGCGACCTTTCTGGCAGAAATGCTGAAATCCGCAGGCCTAACGAAATCAGGCGGTGCTTTTGGCGGTGGGGTAGGAGAAGAACAGTTTTCATCCATGCTTGTTCGCGAGCAAGCGGAACATATGACCAAGGCAGGCGGTATCGGCCTGACCGAAATGATTTTCAACGTTTTGATGGAGGCTGAGAATGGCACACGACAGTCGGAATGACCTGATCAGCGCGCTATTTGAGGTGTTGGAGAAAGAGCAGGCCATATTGATTAAGGGTCGACTTGATCAGTTGGAGGCCCTGACGGAAAAAAAAGAAAGCCTGATCAACGAATTAAAAAATGGTCAGGACGGCGAAACGGGCGCGCTGCGCGGACTACAAAGCCAGATCGAAAGGAATCAGTTCCTGCTGCAGGGTGCGATGGAAGGTATTCATAATGTTGCCTCTCGCATCGCGGAAATGAATCGCGTCAAGCAAGGGTTTGAGGTGTATCAGCGCGATGGTCGCAGAGATCGTTTTGCAATACGCAATGACCGAACCCTGGAAAAACGGGCATAGATCGGCGTTGATTCAAATTGACCAAATGAAGGCCGCACCCTTTAGCAATCCATTAGGACATCATCGCCCAATTTGAGGGTGCACCTAACGAACGGGTGGCGCGATGTCCTCAAGGTCAATCGCAAAAGTCAGAAAGACACCAAGCCCGCTACTCCGCGCGGGATGAAACAGGGTGACAAATCACCCATGGAAAGAGGAAATAAAATGTCCAGTATTCTGACGAACAATGGCGCAATGGTCGCGCTGCAGACCTTGAAGGCGGTCAACAAGAACCTCGGCATGACCCAAAGCGAGATTTCGACTGGCAAGTCTGTCGCCTCCGCCAAGGACAACGCGGCGGTGTGGGCGATTTCAAAGGTCATGGAATCCGATGTAAAGGGGTTCAAAGGGATTTCCGACAGTCTGTCGCTGGGGGAATCGACCGTGGCGGTGGCGCAAAACGGTGCCGAATCCGTGACCGATCTGCTGACTCAGATCAAAGGCAAGATCGTTGCCGCACAGGAAGAAAACGTCGACCGTGGAAAGATCCAGACCGACATTTCTGCGCTGCGGGATCAGATCAACTCGGTAGTCGGCGCTGCACAGTTCAACGGCCTCAATCTGCTGACCAACAAGGATACGGCCGCTGGGTCGGGCACAGTTCAGGTTCTCAGCTCGCTGGACCGGAACCCGGATGGCACGGTGGATGTCAGCCACATTGACGTCGGTAAGTTCGATTTGGGCATCGAAGCGACTGATTGGTCGGTTGGTACCGCTGCGGCGGCTGGATCGGGCGCAACAATCAGTGGCGGTCTTGATGCTGCCTCTGCAGTCGCATTGACTGGCGCCGCAACCGCACCCACGACCACTTTGGTCGTCGACAGCGTAACGGCCGGAACCGGCATCCAGATCAACATTTCAGGTGCTGCGGGTACGGTTGGGGCGGCTTTCGATGATGCGAGCCGGGACGTATCCTATGTGGCCCGTGATGGTGACACGCAGGCTGACGTTGCAAACGGGTTGGCCAAGGCGTTCAACGAACGAGTCGCTGCGGCTATTGAGGACGGCACGCTGTCCGCAGGGTCCAGCCTCGCTGCGTCGGTTTCTGTCGCGTCCGATGGCGTCGCTACGATCACCTTCACAGGTGAGACTGGCACCGGCAACAATGTGTCGCTTCAGGCAATTGAAACTTCGGATGTTGCGATTGGGGGCGGCCTTGAGGGGCTGGCTGGTATCGATGTGTCCACCGAAGCCGGCGCAAAAAGTGCGCTGACTGAAATCGAAAGCCTGATCCAGACATCGATCGATGCGGCAGCCTCGTTCGGCTCGGCTCGCGGTCGGATCGAAACGCAGTCGGATTTTGTCTCCAAGCTCAGCGACTCGCTGAAGTCCGGAATCGGGGCGATGGTCGACGCGGATATGGAAGAAGCTTCGGCCAGATTGCAGGCTCTGCAAACCCAGCAACAGCTTGCGGTTCAGTCGCTGTCGATCGCCAACCAAGCGCCGCAGACGATTCTGTCGCTGTTCCGCTGATTGTGGATCCTCGCCGGAGCGCGGAAACGCGCTCCGGCAACAAAACCCAGCCTGAGAGAAATCGGAAGGATCCCAAGTGACACCGCAAACACTCGCTCAGAAAGCTTATGCGCAGGCGCATGTGCCGATCAGCACCCCGCGAGATACGGAGTATGACGCGATTTCGCGCATTACACACAGACTGAAATCAGCAGCTTCCAAACAGAATGTCGAGTTCGGCCGATTTGCAGAAGCTCTGCACGAAAACCGGAGGCTCTGGACCCTACTTGCTACAGAGGTTGCGGATAAGGAAAACGCGTTGCCTGAGGACTTGCGGGCCAGAATCTTCTATCTTGCCGAGTTTACCCATTACCACAGCGGCCTGGTCTTGTCCGGCAAAGCCACAGTGGATCCGTTGGTAGAAATCAACCTTGCGGTAATGCGGGGGTTGCGCCGAGTGGAGCTTGCGGCATGACAGGGCTGGTTCTCAAACTTGCGCCGAAAGAACGGGTTCTGATCAACGGCGTCGTGATCGAAAACGGCGAGCGCCGAAGCCGATTTTCGATCATGACACCACAGGCGAATGTGCTGAGGCTGCGCGATGCCATTCACCCCGATCAAGCCACAACCCCGGTTAGGCGTGTGTGTTATGCAATACAGCTTGTCCTGTCGGGGGATATGAGCGGGGAAGAGGCACGCCTGTCACTGCTTCGTCGTGTCGAAGAGTTGAGCCAGGTGTTCACCGATCCTGACAGTCGGTCGATTCTGGCAGAGGCAACTGATGCCCTTATTTCCGGGCAGTTTTACAGATGCCTCAAATCGCTGCGCTCACTCTTGCCTCGCGAGGAACGGTTAATGGCGTACCGGCAATGAGCTTTCGGCCCGTAATACCCTCGGATGGCTTGGTTGGGTGGCGGTTTTTGCAGCGCACTTACCTCACCCAATTTCAGGCTTTCTCCAAATCACCGAGGCTGGAGCGGGAATCGCAGTATTTCCTCGAAAAGATCCCAAGTATCAAATCGGCCAAAGACCTGGTATCCGACCGGCAATTGCTGCGGGTTGCTTTGGGGGCTTTTGGGTTAGAGGAAGATATCAACAACACCTACTTTATTCGCAAGGTTCTCGAAGACGGAACCCGCGCGGATGACGCGTTGGCGAACCGGCTCTCGGACCAAAGATATCGTAACTTTTCGGCCGCTTTCGGATTTGGTCCCGGAGAGACGGCGACAACCAGAACGTCCGCGCAAATGGCAGAAATCGTTCGCAAAAACCTGTCGTCCCGTTTTGAAATTTCTGTTGGTGAATCCAACGAGTCCATGCGGGTGGCACTGTACGCACAGCATGAGTTGCCGGCGCTGGCTGGGGGTCCGGGTAGGGAAGATGCAAAATGGTTCCGACTGATGAGCCTGCCGCCCTTGCGCGAAATGATGGAAACGGCGCTGGCGTTGCCGTCCACATTTGCGCAACTTGACATCGACAAGCAACTAGAGGTCTTCAAAGATAAACTGCGTGCCCGAACCGGGTCTTCTGACTTGTCGCAATTCACCCAGCCGCAAAAGCTGGCAAGCCTGACCACTGTTTTCCTGGCGCAATCGCAGATATCAACGTTTGCCACAGGAACCAACTCGGCCAGCATCGCGCTGACTTTGCTTCGACGCGGCCGGTGATGATTGTTGCGCTGCTCCCGAAAAGCTAGTCGATTCAGCCGGAAAGATTGAAAATCAGAACTAAAGCTAGTCGTGCCCCATTCCGGCGGAGTCGGCTTGAGTACGAACCGCATACGAAACAACCGGCTCTGACACGTTGTGAAGCTGCACTTTTCCCAACGGCGTCACGTCGGAACAGGACGGTTCGATGTCTTGTGAAACGACAATTCGGTGGCCGGCAGTTTTGCCGTAATCTCCTAACCGAGCCGCGATATTGGCGGCCTGACCTATGACGGTGAAGTCCAGTCTCTCTTGCGAGCCGACATTGCCAAATGTCACGCGACCATAGGAAAGGCCGATTGCGCAATCGCACCGGGCGCCCACGCCAGTGGCACGCAACGCGGCCAAGCGTTCGACAATCTCGACTGCCGAGCGTTGCGAGTGAATTCGCGCCATTGCCGGGTCATCACCAGCCGGGAAAACGGCCAGCACCGCGTCGCCGATGAACTTCAGAACTTCACCACCATGCTCGTGCACGATACCAGAGACGGTTTCGAAAAAATCATTCAACAGCTTGATGTATTCTGCTCGCCCCAGTTTTTCTTCCAGCATGGTCGAGCCGCGCAAATCGCAGAACATGATCGCGGCATCAATCTCATCCCCGTCTCCGCGCCGGATGTCTCCACCCAATACCCTCGCGCCGGTGCGTTTTCCAACATAGGTTTCCAGAAGAGTCTGTGCGTTTTCGCGCTGTGTGAACACTTCGTAGAACCGCCCGATGATGGCCGAGCATTCAAACACCAGCCCGAGATTTTCCGTGGTAAACCCCTGCGGATGATCACATGTCAGCGTTAAAACATTCGTCCGCCCGTCGGAAAACGGCATCGGCATGGCGACATAGTCGGTCGCCCCCTTGGCGCGCAGATCCTCCATGATCGGAAAGCTGTTTTCGGGGAAATCGTCGGTCAGCCGTTGCCGTACTCCTCCCAGCCCGTTCGACACATGCCGCAGCGGGCTGTTGGTATAGGCGGGATGGTCATAGATTTCGTAAGTTGGCGCAAAAGTGGAAATCTCTTTCTCCCCTTTTTCCCAGATGTAGTGCTTTCCCGCGATCAGCGGATGCAGTGACCAGACGAGGATACCCAGACGTTGGATCGCAATTCCCTGTTCCAGCATCTTTTCGGCCAGCTCTTGGGTGAATTCTTCGGGTGTCGCGATCGCCGACGCTCCGCGCATCAGCCAGTTGATCAGGGGTCCGCCGACATTCCCGTCTTCGGGTTCGACAAGCTTGTTTCCTCCAAGGTCGATCCGTGTGTAGGCACCGGGCATGAAGCCTACATAACCCTGAATACCTTCGCTCTCGGGTAGCGCATCTTCGTATGCCCATATCGAGTTGGGCACATGTGCTTCCCCCAAAACCAGGTCGCGATACGTTGCCGTGCCCTTAAAGGGACAAAAGGTCTGCAATTCAGTCGGTGCGCCAAGCGCCACCTTCACGTCTTCTTTCGGGAAGTAGATCGTTGGTGACAGGCGCGTTTCATACATGACCTTGGCGCGAACGCTCTCGGCCAGCAGAATGTCGCCGCGATAGGCGGCAATACGGCCTTTCAACGGTTCGATCGAGATGCTGTACCCTTTGGTGCGCGGGGTGCTGTGGACGTTCATGCGCGGCCTCCTTTCCCCTGAGCTGAAACATAAGGATGGGCGCGGCAACTGCGCTTGCCAAGGGCACGCTCCATGTTTTTACCGATTGAGAGCTGGCAATCGCTCAGATCATCTGAATGACGTCTTTTTCGATCGCCAGCATATATCCTTTGCGGGCGATGTTCTTGACCAGCAACTCGCTGACCATCTGGTTCCCCAGCGCGTCGCGCAGACGCTTGATCCGCGTGGCTCCGGCCGCTTCGTCGCACTCAGACGCGTGCTTGCCTGAAATCATCCCCTCGATCTCGGCGCCCGATAGAACTTCGTCGTCAAGTCGGGATTCGGCCAGAACAGACAAAGTTTCCATCGCTGCCGGGGTCAGTTTGAAATCCATGTTGTTGAGATAGACGGTGTTCTCTTCGCGACTTATCAAAAGGGAGGTCACCTGAATCCCAGTGCGTTCGATCTGTGCCATGCGGCGGTTCAGCAGGACAAGCATCGCCAGAAAAACCAGCGCGGCGATCATCATCGCGCTGGCAAACACAAGAAGAACAAAGATCACCATCCGGTAACTCGACAGCGTGTCCGCAAACGCGGTTCCGGACTGTGCCAGAATTTCCAACAACTTGATCTCGGCCTGCGACGTCAGGTCGCTTTCAACAAACAGCCGCTCAACCCGCGCATTGAATGCGTTTGCATCCGGTAGGGTCCAGAACAAAAGCGCTGCTGCGATGATCAGGATCACAACGATTGCGGCAATGCCCAGTCCGACCAGCCGCGTTCCCGAGCGCCGGGCTTCAGAAACGGAGATAGAACTGTCCGGCATTCGCCTTCCTCTTGTTCAGGCCTTCCGGGCCAAAGACCGATATCACATTCAAAAGCTTCCAGCCCGCTGCGTTCAGCCGCGCAGACACTTCCTGTTTCGCGCCACCCTGCGAGCAGTTTGATACCTGCATAACCCCATAGTGAAGCCGCAAAGGTGAATCCTGCTTGGCTTTATAGTCGGCATAGCAGTCTGCCGCATGCGCTGCGGGTGTCAGGGATATCAGGGCCGCAGTGGCCAACAAAGTGAGGATCTGTTTCATAAGCGGCATCCTGCGCGGGCTTCGCGCGATATTCAATAACCACAGGGCCTTGCCAGCAATGATATCGGATAACAAAGGAACGATATTGCCTGTCTGAAGCGGGTGCAGACAGGTTCGGTGCATCACAGGGCGGTCCTTACCCATGGATCGCGGATTACATTGAAAGGACATGCACCATGCACCGTAAATTCATCGCTCTGATCGTAGCCACCGCCATCGGAATCACTGGTATTTCTGCATCAAGGGCGAAAGCCGCAGATGCGCATGACATTCTGGGTGGCCTGGCTGCAATCGCGATAATCGGAGCCGCCGTCAATCAATACAACAAGAACAAGAAAGAGGATCGGTCGCAATCGGTGACCCGTTACTACGACAATCGCTATGACCGGCATCACTATGATGACAACAATTTCGACAGCCGAAGCCGCGACCGGCGTCATGCCCGTCCTATTCCGGGACATGTGGCGCGATACGATCTTCCGCAAAGATGCTTGAGGACATTCAATGGATACGGGAGCAACCGACCCGTCTTGGGTCAACGGTGCCTGAACAAACACTACAAACATGCACGCAAGCTGCCCGAGTCCTGCAAGGTTGGGTTCTGGAATGGGCAACACGTACGTCACGCCTATGAGCCAAGCTGTCTGCGACAGCAAGGATATCGCGTCGTCCAGTATCGCTGAGTTTCGAGCACAGCGGCGCCGCAGAAGCACCGCGTTGGGGAGGGTGGCACTTGGCCGCCCTTCCTTTTTTCTTGCGCCATGAGGCAAAACGCGGTTTTCCATGAAGATGACTATGCCCAGTTTTGATATTGAAATGGCGCTTCGGGCGCGTGGCTATCTCAGGATTGCAGGGGTCGATGAAGTGGGTCGCGGCCCTTTGGCCGGGCCTGTTGTTGCCGCAGCAGTAATTCTTGATCCGGGCAACATCCCCGAGGGGCTGAACGATTCCAAGAAGTTGAGTGCGAAACGCCGCATGGGGCTGGATCAAATTTTACGAGAGTCCGCCGAGGTATCGGTTGCTGAGGCAACCGTTGAAGAGATTGACCGAGTTAACATTCTGCGTGCCTCTCACCTGGCGATGGAGCGCGCGGTCGCGGCCCTTGATCCTGCACCCGACTATCTGTTGATCGACGGCAACATGATCCCGCGCGGCCTTGGCCTGCCGAGTCAGGCGGTGGTCAAGGGCGATACGCGATCCGTATCAATTGCGGCGGCTTCAATTGCGGCGAAAATATGGCGCGACCGGGTGATGGTGGATTTGGCGCAACAGCATCCTGGCTATGGCTGGGAGAGCAACGCCGGATATCCGTCAAAACAGCACAAAGAGGCGCTCCGAAATCTTGGGGTGACCCCACACCATAGGCGTTCGTTCAAACCTGTCCACAATATATTGTATCAAGAGTAATTCGTAACCCTCTGATTCAAAAAAGAATTTGACGGCGAATCAGGATTGACTCATCCTTGTCTCAACCAAATGAGCGCAAAAGCGCCGTGGAATCTGAGGCAGAGAAATGACCACAACCAAGACCAAGGGCGCAACCGCGCTCCCGTTGAACACGATCCTTTCCGGCGACTGCATCGAGACGATGAACAGTCTGCCCGAGGCGTCAGTGGACCTGATTTTCGCGGACCCACCTTATAACCTGCAACTCAAGGGGCAGCTACACCGCCCTGACAATTCCCAGGTGGACGCGGTTGATGACCATTGGGACCAGTTTTCGAGCTTTGCGGTCTATGATCAGTTCACCCGCGACTGGCTCAAGGCTGCGCGGCGCTTGCTGAAACCCAACGGTGCAATCTGGGTCATCGGATCATATCACAATATTTTCCGCGTAGGGTCCGCACTTCAGGACGCTGGATACTGGATCTTGAATGATGTCGTGTGGCGCAAATCCAACCCGATGCCGAATTTCCGCGGCAAGCGCCTTACAAATGCTCATGAAACGATGATCTGGGCGTCGAAATCCGAGGGCGCGAAATATACGTTCAACTATGAGGCGCTGAAGGCGTTGAACGAAGGTGTACAGATGCGCAGCGACTGGGTGCTGCCGATTTGTACAGGACATGAGCGCCTCAAAGACGAAAACGGGGACAAGGCACATCCGACGCAAAAGCCGGAATCGTTGTTGCATCGTGTGCTGATCGGATCGACCAACCCTGGTGACGTCGTGCTGGACCCGTTCTTTGGTACTGGTACCACTGGCGCCGTAGCCAAGATGCTGGGCCGGGAGTTCATCGGGATCGAGCGGGAAGAGGCTTATCGCAAGGTCGCAGAAAAGCGCATCGCCAATGTGCGCAAGTTCGATCGTGAAGCGTTGGAAGTCAGCGCCAGCAAGCGCGCCGAGCCGCGCATTCCCTTTGGCCAGTTGGTTGAACGTGGCCTTTTGCGTCCGGGAGAAGAGTTGTACTCGATGAACCGGCGTCACAAAGCCAAGGTACGTGCCGATGGCACTTTGATCGGAGACAACGTCAAAGGCTCGATTCATCAGGTTGGGGCGCATCTGGAAAACGCGCCGTCCTGCAATGGCTGGACCTATTGGTGTTTCAAGCGCGAGGGCAAAACTGTCCCAATTGACGTGCTGCGACAGCAGGTACGTGCCGAATTGTACAACTGAAACTCACTCAAATTCTCACTCATACCGCCGGTGCCTGTGGCCTGACACATGGCACTATGACTTGCCCCGCCGAAAACGGCGGGGCCTTTTCCTTTGTCGTCCGGGGTGATTGGATGGACCGGGAATTTCCCGTCTGCTGCTTGACTGCAAGAGGCCCCGGCATGACCGACACAAGCATCTTCCGTTCACGATTGGATCGGTTTTCCATCTCGCGACCGGATGAGTTCGATCTGGAAAACAAATACACCGAAGCCGCACTGGAGCGACACAAGCGCGAGGGGCTGGAACTGGCGGTTCGCGCGCGCTGGATCGCGATGGGTCTGACTGCGCCGCTTTTGGTGTTTCTCAATCCGAACTGGGATGTTCTCTATTATCATTTCATACTCGCGCTGATTTGCGCCAATGGCTGGCTGATCCGGCGGGCCGGGCGGGTCGGGCAATCGCGGTTGGAGCTGTTTCTGATCTTTGCCGATTTGCTGATCATGACGCTGGGCATGGTGATTCCGAACCCGTTCAGCGAAGACGTTCGACCGCTTGCGATGCAGTACCGGTTCGACAACTTTCAGTATTTCTTCATCATCCTGGCTGCCGGAACGCTGGCCTATTCCTGGCGCACGGTGATTGCCATCGGAACATGGACCGCAGCCATGTGGACGGTCGGCTGGATCGTGGCATGGTGGGTTGCAACTCCGGTTCCGGGTCTCAGCGAGCAGTTTGCCAAGGCTTTTGCCGGGTTCCCGGATGTAGCCCAGTTGCTTGATCCCAACAGCTTCATGATCCCGCAGCGTATCCAGCAGGTCGTTGTCTTCGTGATGGTCGCCGTGACCCTGGGCGTGTCCATGCGGCGACTCAACCGGTTGTTGATGACCAATGCGGGGCTGGAGCGGGAGCGGGCCAACCTGTCGCGCTATTTCTCGCCCAATGTGGTTGAGGAACTGAGCCAGAACGACGAGCCGCTGAAACAGGTGCGCGAGGCCGATGTGGCGGTTTTGTTTATCGACATAGTGGGTTTTACGAAATTCGCCGCCTCTCGTGATCCTTATGCGGTGATCGAGGTTTTGCGTGGCTTCCATGCACGGATGGAAAGCGAGGTCTTTCGTCACGGTGGCACGCTCGACAAATATCTGGGCGACGGTCTGATGGCGACCTTTGGCACACCGCTGGCGGGCGATCGGGATGCATCGAACGCGCTGGCCTGCGCGCGTTCGATGGTTGACGTCATCGACCGGTGGAACCTGGACCGGTGCCGCGCGGGCGAGCCTGAGATACGGGTCGGCATAGGGATACATTTCGGCGCGGTCGTGCTGGGGGATATCGGTGCCAACCGGCTGGAATTCGCGGTCATTGGCAATGCGGTGAATGTTGCCGCCAAGCTTGAGGCGCTGACCCGCGATTTCGACACCCGAATCGTGATGAGCGACGATTTGCGGCGACACGCGATGCAGGATGCCGGTGCGAAACCCGAATTGCTGACAGGATTCGAGTTGCGTAAGGATCAGAATATCCGTGGTGTCGATCAGCCACTGGATGTCTGGACGATCTGAGAAATGCTCCCGCCAGTTGGAAGCGCATCAATGATGCGCCTCCTCCTGTTGGGCCGGGCATCGCACGGGGCAAACCCCGCGCGATGCGGCCGTGACTTTTACCGGGGGACCGGGTTCTGGGCCTTGCTATACGGCTTCCAATTGGTGATCTCGGGATAGTACTGCCGCCGCCATGCGCGAACGCGTGGGTTCATCACACGGCGCCAGAGTGGCGGGATCATCGCAGCCACGGTCATCACCGGATAGCCATAGGGCAGTTGCGGTGCGGCATCGGGCGTATGGTTCTGCAACAACGGAAACCGGCGGTCGGGCTTGTAGTGATGGTCGGAGTGGCGTTGAAGGTTGATCAGCAGCCAGTTCGACGCCTTGTGCGCCGCGTTCCAGGAGTGGCAGGGGCGGACATGTTCGTATTTCCCGTCCCCGAGATGTTTCCGGGTCAGGCCGTAATGTTCGACATAGTTCACAAGTTCCAGTTGCCAGATTGCCGTCGCTGCCTGAACGAGGAACAGGCCCAGCCCCGCCCATCCGCCGATTAGCAGCGCCAGCAAAAGCATCGCAGCCTGCAACGCCCAGTAGCGCCAGAACGGATTTGACGGATCGGTCCATGGAAGATCCTTGCGGGCGAGCATGTCCCGTTCGGCGCGAAAGGCCGAGCAAAGGCTTTGGCGCAGGACGCGGGGATAGAACCGGTGGAAGCCCTCGTTATAGCGTGCCGTCACCGGGTCCCGTGGTGTTCCGACATAGCGGTGATGCACCAGCAGGTGTTCGGAGCGGAAATGCGAATAGAGCGTCATCGCAAGCAGGATGTCGCCCAGCCATCGTTCACCCCGGCTTTTCTGATGCATCAATTCGTGGCTGTAGTTGATGCCGATGGTGCCTGACAGCACCCCCATTCCGAAAAACAGGGCGATCTTTTCGCCGGTATCCAAATGGTTTGCGCTGGTGGCATACCAGATCAGGCCGAACAGGGTTACGAACTGGACCGGCACCCAGACCTTGGTCAAAAGGATATGCCAGCCGAGCGCATCGTCGGGCGTGTCGGGGTCGGAGTTTGCCAGGTCAAGACCCGTCAGGTGATCCAGAACGGCAAATGCCCACCATGTCGCAAGGGGGACAAGGATCAACCACCATCCTCCCAAGACCGCCGTGAACCAGATCAGGGGAACCAGCAGGTACGATATCCAGTAGGGGAGTGCGGATTGCCCGGAGGGCGGAGCTTTGGTCGCGTTCATTTTCGAGATCCGTTATTCAACTAGGCGGAGAGTAGGCGCGCAGATCGGGGATGCCCATCTGCCTATTCGCCGCGCCACAGATCATAGACCTTTCGCATGACGGTTGGCAGGGCCGAGGGCCGGAATTCGTGCTTGCCGACAATCGTTGTGCCTTCGGCGCAAAAGCCATCGGGTAGCGTGGCAGTTTGAATACGCAGGATGAGGTGAAAATGGGTGAAGGTATGTCGCACCTCTCCCGGCAGCATGCGCCAGTCCGCCATGAAGGGCGGTGTTTTATCCGGTATTTCGGACCATTCCGGACCGGGCCAGCCCAGCATTCCCCCTAAGAGTCCCTTGTCGGGCCGCCGTTCCATCACCCACGCCCCGTCCGGGCGACGGGCGATATAGGCATATCCGTATCTGGTCGGTTTGGGTTTCTTCGGGGTTTTCCGTGGGAGATCCGCCATGGTGCCTGCCTCCCTTGCCCGGCAGCGGTCGCGAAGCGGGCAGATTCCGCAGGCCGGAGACCTTGGGGTACAGATGGTGGCGCCAAGATCCATGACCGCCTGCGCATAGTCGCCCGGGCGCTGAATTGGCGTCAGGGTTGCTGCCAGATCCTTGAGTGTGGGTTTCACGCCCGGCAGCGGGTCGTGAATGTCGTGAAATCGCGCGATCACCCGTTCGACATTGCCGTCCAGCACGGTTTCAGGATGGTCAAAGGCGATGGCGGCAATCGCAGCGGCGGTATAAGGGCCGATCCCCGGCAGTTTGATCAGGGCGTCATAGGTATCGGGAAAACGGCCCTGATGAACTTGGGTCACCACGCGGGCGCATTTCAGCAGGTTGCGGGCGCGGGCGTAATACCCAAGCCCGGCCCATTCGGCCATCACCTGATGGTCCTCGGCGGCGGCCAGGGCCTGAACGCGGGGCCAGCGAGCCGTGAAGCGTTGGAAATAGTCGCGCACCGCCGCGACAGTGGTTTGCTGCAGCATCACCTCGGACAGCCACACACGATAAGGGTCGGGGTATTCGCCTGCCTTGCGCGCGGCGGGGCTGACACGCCACGGAAGGTCGCGGGCGTTGCGATCGTACCAGCGCAGCAAGGCGGCGCTTACATCAGTGTCCATTGCGTCACGCAAGATTTATTCCTCGACTCGTCGGGTTTCGCTGGCACCCGCCCCATCGCCTATTACAATAGTGGACGAGGAGTCGGAAACCAGATGCCGCCACGCCCATCGACCACACGCGGTTTCAAACGCACCGCGACGCTGCTGAATGACCAGATCCGGCGCGCCGGGGAAAGCCGCGGGTTTGCGGTGTCGCGGCTGCTGACCCATTGGCCCGAAATCGCAGGGCAGGATATCGCGGCAATCGCGCGCCCGGTCAACATCGGCTATGGCAAGGGCGGTTTTGGCGCGACGCTGACCGTTCTGACGACCGGTCCGCAGGCACCGATGCTGGAAATGCAGAAGGAACAGCTGCGCGCCAGGGTGAATGCCGTCTACGGCTATAACGCGATCAGCCGGGTACGCATCACTCAGACCGCGCCGACCGGGTTTGCCGAAGGTCAGGCCAGTTTCCAACCGAAGCTGAAGACCGAAAAACCCGTTATCGCACCCGAAATCGCTGCCGAGGCCGACAAGGCCGCAAGCGATGTTCACGACAATGATTTGCGCGCCGCACTTGAACGGCTGGGCCGCAACGTATTATCCAAACAAAAAAGCTGAGAAAGGGCAGGACATGACCCGAATTGCAACCGTGATCTGTGCGGCTATCGCCGTGGCCGCAGGGGCCTATTGGCTGACAAGCACTCCAACCGGGGGTCCTTCGATTCCGCTGGTGGCCGAAGCCAACGCGCAGGAAGCCGATATCGATACCTCGACCATCGTGGAGATGGTTCAGGGCGACGAGAACGCGCCGGTCGAAATCATCGAATACGCCTCGTACACCTGCCCCCATTGCGCCGCGTTTCACGCGGGGCCCTACAAGGAACTGAAAAAGGACTTCATTGACACTGGTAAGGTCAAGTTCGTCTATCGCGAGGTCTATTTCGACCGGTTCGGCTTGTGGGCTTCGATGATCGCGCGCTGTACCGGGCCGGACAAGTTCTTTGGTATCACCGATCTGATCTTTGACGGCCAATCGGAATGGGCGCGTGCGGGTGGTCCAAGCGAAGTTGTGGACGAGCTGCGCAAGATCGGGCGGCTTGCGGGTATCGAAAACGAACAGCTTGAAGCCTGTCTGCAGGATTCGACCAAGGCGCAAACCCTTGTGGCCTGGTATCAGGAAAACGCCGAGCGTGACGACATCAGCGCAACCCCGAGTTTCGTGGTGAACGGCAAGAAGGTCGAAAACCAGTCCTATGCCGATTTCAAGAAGCTGATCGAAGACGAGCTGGGCAACTGATGTCGGCCCCTCTGGCCGGTTTGAAGGTCATCGAACTGGCACGCATTCTGGCTGGCCCCTGGGCGGGCCAGACATTTGCCGATCTGGGCGCGGAGGTAATCAAGGTCGAATCTCCGGCGGGAGACGATACGCGCGCCTGGGGTCCGCCATTCGTAACCCGGGACGAGGATGTTTCGGCGGCCTATTACCACTCGGCAAACCGGGGCAAGGCATCGGTCACGGTGGATTTTTCGACGCCCGAGGGTCAACAGCGCGTGCGCGACCTGGTCGCGGACGCGGATATCCTGATCGAGAACTTCAAGGTTGGCGGGCTGAAGAAATACGGGCTGGACTATGACAGTCTGAAGGAAATCAATCCGCGCCTCATCTACTGCTCTATCACAGGGTTTGGTCAGACCGGGCCTTATGCACATCGCGCAGGGTATGACTTTATCATTCAGGGCATGTCGGGGCTGATGTCGATCACGGGTGAACCCGAAGGCCAACCGCAAAAGGCCGGCGTCGCGATTACGGATGTGTTTACCGGTATCTATGCCGTCGCCGGGGTGCTGGCGGCGCTGTATCAGCGGCAGCGCACAGGCAAGGGACAACAGGTGGACATGGCGCTGCTGGATGTGGCGGTGGCCGTGACCGCCAATCAGGCGCTGAACTATCTGACCACGGGAAAGGCGCCCGAGCGGATGGGCAATGCCCATGTCAATCTGGCGCCATATCAGGTTTTTGACTGCGCCGACGGGCATATCATCATCGCAACCGGTAACGACCGGCAGTATCAGCGGCTTTGCCGGGTTCTGGGACTTGATGACATGGCCGAAGCGCCCGAGTTTCTGCGCAACAAGGACCGTCTGGCAAATCGCCGGGTGATGATTGCGCGGCTGAACGGGGCAACCGCGCAGCGCGGCAAGGCCGATCTGTTGGCCGCCTGCGAAGCCGAGGGCATACCGGCCGGTCCGATAAACACGCTGGACGAGGTCATGGCAGACCCGCAAGTGATTGCACGCGGCATGCAGATCGAATTGGACGGTGTGCCGGGGGTGCGGTCGCCGTTTGTCTTTTCAGGCGCTGAGCTGGCCCTGACGCGGGCTGCGCCCAAACTGGGCGAGGACAACTGATCAGGGCGACGGCGCCCTGACCAGCATCATGTCGCGCACCATGTCGGCCTGTTCGACTTGCAGGCGAACGGGCAGGGTTATGACCTTGCTGCGAAATGCGGGCGGCAGACGTACGGCGTCTTTTTCGGTGGTGACCATCTGTGCACCCAGCAGTTTCGCTTCGTGTTCCAGCCTGCTCATGAGCGCGGGCGTCAGCGGTTGATGGTCATCCAGCGCTTCGGCCCGTTTCAAGTCGGCCCCCAGCCCACGCAGGGTTCGGAAGAACTTGTCCGGGTGTCCGATTCCGGCAAAGGCAAGAACGGTTGTACCGCTCCAGTCCATGCCGGTTTGCAGCGGCTTCAATTCTCCTGTGGCGTGCGGGATGATGAGCCTTGATCCCCATAGCCGGGCAAATTGCTCCTGCGCTTCGGGTGGTCCGAGCGACAGGACGATATCGGCCCGGCGCAGGCCGGTATCGACGGGTTCGCGCAGGGGACCGGCAGGCAGGCACAGCCCATTGCCGAAACCCCGCGCCGCATCCACGACAATGAAGGAAAGATCCTTGCGCACGGTTGGGTTTTGAAATCCGTCATCCAGAACGATAACGCTGGCACCATCCGCCGCCGCTGCCCGCGCCCCGGCGGCACGATCTTTCGCGACCCAAACTTCGGCAAAGGCGGCCAGCAACAAAGGCTCGTCCCCGACCTGGTCCGCAGTGTGGCGCGAGGGGTCGACCCGAACCGGGCCTTCCAGTGATCCGCCGTGACCACGGGTGACGACATGCGGCTTGTGCCACGCATCGCGCAGCTGTTCGACCACCCAGATGACCGTCGGGGTTTTTCCAGTACCCCCGGCGTTGAGGTTGCCGACGCAGATCACCGGAATGCCGGGGTGATCCCCGCCGCCCGCCGCCAGCCTGCGCGCCGTGGCGCGGGCATATATCCCGCCCAGCGGTTTCAACAGCCGCGCCCGCCAGTCCAGACGGTCGGCGGGTGTGTTCCAGAACTCAGGCGCCCGCATCGCCCACCCTCCGTTTGTCGAGCGTTTCCTGCACCATATCCGTCAACTGGTCCATCAACTGCGCCCCTTCGCTGACGACCTGCCAGCCGGCCAAGGCCATATCGGCCACCTGATCAGGGGCCAGAAGATGCACGACGACCCGGCCAAGTTCGTCGGCGGATCGCACGATGCGCGAGGCCTTGGCATTCGCCAGACGGGCGTAGACGTCCGTGTGGTGCCGGACAAAGGGGCCATGAATGATGCCTGAACCCAACGCCACCGCATCCAGCGGGTTTTGCCCTGATGCCCCGTATTCCAGCGAACTGCCCAGAAAGGTCAGCGGTGACACGCGATACCACAGGCCCAGATCCTGAGGGTCGGCGCAAAGAATGACCTGGGTGTTGTCTTCGATCGCATCGCCCGCGTCCCAGTCGGCGCAGCGCAAATCCATGGCTTTCAACCGCGCTTGCAACGGCCCAGCCTCTGCTGCGTCGGCGACGTGCAGGACAAGCACCAGACGGGGCAGCAGACGCAGCGCATGGCGATGAGCGGTCAGAACCGTGATGAATTCCTTGTCCTGAACCCAGGCGGCCAGCCAGATTGGGCGGCTGGACAGCGCGTGATTGGTTTCGATCAGCTCGTCCTCGGGCCATGGAAGCGGGTTCGGGCTGACCTTCAGCGGGGCAGAGATGGATACTTTGGAAAACGGAACGCCAAGCCGACGGATCTGCCGTGCCTTGTCGTCACTGGTGGTCAGGATGGATTGGAAGCAGTTCAGGGTGTGGCGTGGAATTTCCGGTAGCCACCGATGGCGGCGGGGGATCACGACATCCGCGTCCCCTTCCATCAGGATCATGGGAATGTTGCGATCCGCTGCGTCCGCCACAAGGTTGGGTAACAAACCGCCCCCGACCCACAATCCCATATCCGGGCGCCAATGATCCAGGAATCTGCGCACCGAGTTTGTGTTGTCGGCGGGCAATTGAAACACCGGTGCGATCATGCCGGTCCAGTTTGCCAGGGCAGAACTGTCTGGAACAGTCAGCATCACGGACAGATCGGGTTTTTGATTCAACAGATGGCGACAGAAGTCGTTGACCGGGGCAACGTGGCCTTGCGTTGCCAGATGAACCCACAAGACGTCGCCTTTGGGGCGCGGTGGCGCGCCGCCGCTATCGGGTTTCGTTCCGCGCCAGGACAATACCCGATAGGCCTTAAGGCTGAGCGAGCGTGATCGGCTCATGTCGTCCAACCCTCGTCCGGCTCGAGTTTGGCAAGCAGCAGCGAATGCAGCCGTTGCCCTGCCGCGACGACACCGTCAAGCCTGGGGTTAGGGTTGTTGAAACGCAAAGCCTGGCCTTTTTTGTCGGTGCAGGCCCCCTGCGCCTCGCGCAGGATCAGGTCGCCAGCGGCGATGTCCCACTCCCAACTTGGTCTCAGCGTGAGCATTCCGTCGAAACGCCCCTGTCCGACCAACGCCATACGATAGGCGAGGGACGGCCGGTAGGCCCTCACAAACGTGGGCGCCTCGCCACCGCGCCAATGACGCCCGTTCAGGTTGGGCTTGGCCGCAAGAATTTCTGCCGTTTCCAAATCGCCCGTTCCGGTGGTGCTGATGGTTGCGCCATTCAGCGTGGCACCTTCACCCTCAGCGGCGGCGTAGAGCAGGTCGCGCATCGGCAGATAGATCACTGCCGCGGTCACGACACCATTGCGGGCAATGGCCAGGGAATGCGCCCATGTTTTCGACCCTTCGGCAAAGCTGCGGGTGCCGTCGATCGGGTCGATGATGAACACATGCTCGCGGTGCAGGCGGTCGTCGTTATCCTCGGTCTCTTCGCTCAGCCAGCCATAACCGGGCCGGGCCGAGGGCAGCCGTTGTTC
>NZ_JBXWSF010000048.1:0-30444 GCF_059613285.1 Ruegeria sp. BHSB058
CAATCACTGCCGTAATGTGCCTTTGCTTTCTCTACAGCTTCAGCTTCGCTTGCAGCACAGAAGAATTCAAAGTTGCCTTGAATTGTGTTGTCTTGGTCATCGGTTGGTAAGTCCTTCGGCCCATACCAAACCGGTATCTGGTGCCCCCACCACAGCTGGCGCGAGATGCACCACGGTTCGATGTTTTCCAGCCAGTGGTAATAGGTCTTTTCACCGCTTTCCGGGATGATCTTGACGGTGCCGTCCTTCACGGCGTCCAGCGCGGGGCCGACGACCTTGGCGGCGTCCACGAACCACTGGTCGGTGAACATCGGTTCAATGACCACCTTGGACCGGTCGCCAAAGGGCTGCATGATCGGTTTGCTTTCGACCAGCGGGACGAGTGCCGGGCTGAAGCCCGGCCTATCGTCTTCGTCTTCCGTGGGCTGGGCTTCAACCCGGCTTTGCCCAAGCCGCGGATCATCCGCACGGGTCATGACGGCCAGACCTTCTGCGGTTATCTCTTCGACCACTTTTGCGCGCGCCTCGAACCGGTCGAGGCCGCGCAGGTGATCGGGGACGAGGTTGATGGCGTCGATCTCGTTTTCGGTGAATTCGCGCCCGCGCGCGTATTCCTGCGCCTTGCCCGCCTCCTCGGCGTAAGGCGCACCATCGGCCCGCATCGCGCCGCGCGTATCCATCAGGCGATAGCAGGGGATGTTGCCGCGCTTGGCGACCGCGTAGTCGTTGAAGTCATGCGCGCCGGTGATCTTGACCGCGCCCGAGCCGAAGGTCGGATCGGGGTAGTCGTCGGTGATGATCGGGATCTGGCGGCGGTGCTCTTTCGGGCCAACCGGAATCTCGCACAGCTGGCCGACGATGGGCGCATAGCGTTCATCCGAGGGGTGCACCGCGACCGCGCCGTCGCCCAGCATGGTCTCGGGGCGGGTGGTGGCGATGGAGATGTAGTCGCGTTCCTCTTCGAGGATGACGTTGCCGTCCTCGTCCTTTTCCACGTAAGTGTAGGTCGCGCCGCCTGCCAGCGGGTATTTGAAGTGCCACATGTGGCCGGCGACCTCGATATTCTCGACCTCGAGGTCCGAGATCGCGGTCTCGAAATGCGGGTCCCAGTTGACCAGACGCTTGCCGCGATAGATCAGGCCCTTATCGTACATGTCGACGAAGACCTTGATAACGGCATCATGGAAGTTGGGTGAATTTTCGTGCCCGGTGCGCGGGTCACCCGGCGCGCCCGCCATGGTAAAGGCGTTGCGCGACCAGTCGCAGCTGCTGCCCAGACGCTTGAGTTGTTCAATGATCGTGCCGCCGTATTCGCCCTTCCACTCCCAGACTTTTTCAAGGAATTTCTCGCGTCCCAACTCGCGCCGACCTTCGTTGCCCTGCGCCGCGAGCATCTTTTCCACCTGCATCTGGGTGGCGATGCCCGCGTGGTCCTGACCGGGCTGCCAGAGCGTGTCGAAGCCGCGCATCCGGTGCCAGCGGATCAGGATATCCTGCAGCGTGTTGTTGAAGGCATGACCCACGTGCAGCGCACCGGTGACGTTGGGTGGCGGGATCATGATGGTAAAGCTTTCGTCGCGCGATCTGTTCGCGCCCGCCTTGAAGGCGCCCGCCTGTTCCCAGGCCTTGTAGATGCGGGCCTCGGCTTCGGCCGCGTTGAACGTCTTTTCCATCGCCATGGTGGTGATCCCTTCGTCAATCGAGGGTCCAATTACCCAATGAAGGCGCGAAGGAAAAGGCGGCAAAGGCGTTTTCTTTGCCTTCGGGGCGCGGTGCGGGCGGCACGGGCGGGATTTGGGTATTCATGTCCAGAAAGAAGCCGCAACGGTTTGTTAACTAGAATCGCCGCAGCCTGGGCGGGCGGTACAGGCTGGAAAGCCGATGGCCGCACCAGGAAGAAGCGGCCTTTGCGTGCTGGCGGGGATGTCCCTCCTACGTTCGGACGGCTGGCGGCAAGGGCGCTTCGGCCTGCATTTTCTGGATGTGCATGCCTCAGGCTGGCTGTGTCCGGGTTGCTTAATGAAAAATCCAAACAAGCGCGCCGCAGGCGCACAATTGGTGCACTGGACATGCGCGCAGCACGAGCTAGGGTCGCGATCTGAACTGTTTGGAAGGGGCGCATCATGGAGAAATTCGGAAAAAGCCAGCCGGTCGCACGGATCGAGGATATCCGGTTTCTGACCGGCGGCGGCGCGTATCTGGAGGATTCCGTTCCCGAGCATGCGCTTTACGCCGCCTTTTTCCGAAGTTCCGTGGCCCATGCGGTCATCACGGCGCTGGATCTGGACGCCGCGCGCGGGATGGAGGGGGTTCATCTGGTCATGGCGCTGCGGGACCTGAAGGCGGCGGGCGTGAACACGGCGATGAGTGCAACCGTTCTGACCAACCGCGACGGGAGCAAGGGGGCCGCGCCCGAGCGGCATATGCTGGCGGCGGATCGGGTCCGGTTCGTGGGTGAACCGGTTGCCGTCGTGTTTGCCGAAACACCGGAGCAGGCGCGCGATGCGGTCGAGGCGATCTGGATGGAGACCGAGGATCTGCCCGCCAAGATGGATGTGGCGCCGGGCGGCGAGGTGATCCATGCCGAAGCCCCCGACAACCGGGCGTTTGATTGGGGTACGGGCGACGAAGCGGGGACCGAGGCCGCGTTTCGGGATGCGGCGCACAAGGTTGCGCTGAGCGTTCACGACAACCGGGTGATCGTGAATTCGCTGGAACCGCGTGGCTGTCATGCCGATTGGCGGGACGGGCGGCTGCATTTTGCCTTTGGCGGGCAGGGCGTCTGGGGGATGAAGGCGCAACTGGCCGAGAAGCTGGGACTGGAAAGCGAGGCGGTGCATGTCACCATCCCGGATGTCGGCGGTGGGTTCGGAATGAAGGCGATGCCTTATCCCGAGTATTTCGTGGTGGCGGCGGCGGCCCGGTTGACGGGGCGACCGGTGTTCTGGATGTCGGAGCGGACCGAAGCGATGCTGAGCGACAATCACGGGCGCGACCTGACATCGCTGGCGGAGCTGGCCTTTGACGCGGATTACAGGATCACTGCCTATCGCGTACGAACGCGGTGCAATCTGGGGGCCTATAACAGCCATTTTGCACAGGCGATCCAGACCAATCTGTTCAGCCGGGTGATGATGGGGGTCTACGACGTCCAGAACGTGTGGCTGCAGGTCCAGGGCTTTTACACCAACACCACGCAGGTCGATGCCTATCGCGGGGCGGGGCGGCCCGAGGCGATCTACGTTCTGGAACGTGTCATCGACCGCGCCGCACGCGAGCTTGGCATCGATCCCTGGGAGTTGCGGCGGAAAAACTTCATCCGGCCCGAGGCGTTTCCGTACAGGACCGCGACGGGGGAGACCTATGATGTGGGCGCGTTCGACATGGTTCTGGGCCGAGCGCAGGATCAGGTTCAGGGGTTCGAGGCGCGAAAGGCGGCGGATCTTGAACGTGGCCTGCTGCGGGGGCAGGGCCTGTGTTACTATATCGAAAGTATTCTGGGCGATCCTTCGGAAGGGGCGAAGGTTGAGTTCAATTCGGATGGTACGGTGAGCCTTTTTGTCGGCACGCAATCGAACGGGCAGGGGCACGAGACGGCCTTTGCCAGCTTTTTGTCGGATCAGACCGGCATCCCGATGGACCGGATCAGGGTGGTGCAGGGCGACAGTGACCGGATCGGGCAGGGAGGCGGCACCGGCGGGTCGCGTTCAGTCACCACGCAGAGCCATGCAACGCTTGTCACGGTTGATCAGATGGTTGCCGCATTCATGCCCTATCTGGCGGATAAGATGGGGGTGAAGGAGGATGAGGTGAGCTTTGATCACGAAACCTTCCGTGCCGCCGGGTCGAATCTGACCCCGACACTGCTGGAGGCTGCGGCGATGGCGCGCGAGGATGGTCGCAAAGACCTGCTGAGCCATGCGGCGCGGGCGAAACTGCCGGGGCGCAGCTATCCCAACGGGGCGCATGTTGCCGAGGTTGTGATCGATTCCTTCACCGGCTTCGTGACCGTAGACCGCTATACGGTCGTCGATGATTTTGGCAACCTGATCAACCCGATGCTGGCCGAGGGGCAGGTGCATGGCGGGGTGGCGCAGGGGATCGGACAGGCGCTGTGCGAGCATGTGGTGCATGATGCGGACGGGCAACTGCTCACGGCAACGTTCATGGACTATGCCTTGCCACGGGCCGTTGACGTACCCATGATTCAGTTTACCTCGGTTCCGGTTCCGTCGACGGCCAACCCGATGGGGATGAAGGGCTGTGGCGAGGCCGGAACGGTGGGGGCGCTGGCCGCGGTCGCAAACGCGGTTCAGGATGCGCTCTGGGACTGCGGGGTGAGACAGGCCGATATGCCGTTCACGCCGCACAAGGTTTGGGATTTGCTGACACATGGTTCTGTCGCGGCTAAGTAGGAAAATTCTGGGATGGCTTGGGCGGCCGCTGCGGTCGGAGCATTCCAAGGAGACGCGGCATCGCGAACCGCAGGCGCATGTGATCATTCTGGACGGCACCATGTCGACGCTGGAGCCGGGGCACGAAACCCATGCGGGCCAGGCCTATCGGCTGTGCTGCGAGATGGGTGGGCGGGTATCGGTGTTCTATGAGTCCGGTGTTCAGTGGAAAAGCTGGAAGACCACACCGGACGTGATGATGGGACGGGGCATCAACCGGCAGATCCGGCGCGCCTATGGCTATCTCGCATCGCGGTACAAACCCGGCGACAAGATCTATCTGATCGGCTATTCGCGCGGCGCCTATGGGGTGCGCAGCCTTGCGGGGGTCATTCAGATGATCGGGCTGCTCAGGGCCGAGCATGCGACCGAAAGAAACATCAAGCAGGCCTATCGCCACTATGAATGCAACGTGTTCGGCACCCATGCGGCTGAATTCCGGCACCGGTTCTGTCACGAAGAGATCACCATCGAGATGATTGGCGTCTGGGATACGGTCAAGGCGCTGGGCATGCGTTTGCCGCTGCTGTGGCGCTGGGCTGAGGAGCGGCATGCGTTCCACAACCACCAGTTGGGCTCCAGCGTGCGCCACGGTTATCACGCGCTGGCGCTGGATGAAACGCGCGAGGTTTTCATGCCCGTTTTGTGGGACACATCGGCGGATTTCGAAGGGCATGTGGAACAGGTCTGGTTCCGGGGCACCCATGGGGATGTCGGCGGCCAGCTTGGCGGGTACGAGGCGGCGCGGCCGCTGGCAAATATCTCGCTGGTCTGGATGCTGGATCGGGCCGAAGAGCATGGGTTGCCGCTGCCCGAGGGATGGCGCCGGCGGTTCCCGACCGATCCCACTGCGCCGTCTGCCGGGACATGGCGCGGCTGGGGCAAGATATTCCTTTTGCGCAGCCACCGTACCGTGGGTGCCGACCGGTCGGAGCGGTTGCATGAAAGCGTCCGGCCCGAGACCCTGCCGAACTGGGCACATGTGCCCGAGGCACACTCACACCCGGCGCAATAGGTGCCGTTCAGCCGCGCGGCAGGTTCAAAACGATACAGGTGGTCGAGCCGGTTGCGTAAAGCCGCCCATCCTCGATGCCGCGGATTTCGCCATGCGCCACGCCGGTCGAGCGGCCGACGTGATCGGTCACGCCGACGCATTCGATTTCGGTGCCCAGAGGAATGCCGCGCAGGATGTTGATCTTGTATTCGAGCGTCGTATAGGCCGCACCACGGGGAACGCAGGACTGAACGGCGCAGGCCATGGCACTGTCGAGCAAGGTGCCGTACCAGCCGCCGTGAACCGAGCCGAGCGGATTGCAGACCTCCATCGTGGGCGTTCCGCGAAAGGCGACGCGGCCTTCCTCGGCAGCGTAGAGTTCGTATCCCAGCGTTCTGGCGATGGGGGGCGCGGGCAGCTTGCCCTCGAGCATGCCCTGAAGGAATTCCAGCCCGGACATGGTGGCCATATCCGCTGGCCCCAGAAGTTCGTTGAAGTCTTTGGCGTAATACATGCGTCTGCGTTCCCTCGGGGTGTCCGGGGAACGCTAGCAGTCAGGTTTTTGCGGGCAAGGTTTACGCCACGTTCTGCAGTTCAACCTTTGGTGTGACGCCAAGTGCGTGGCACACATCGCGGGTCAATTCGGGGCGGTTCAGCGTATAGAAATGCAGCTTGTCGACGCCGCCCTCGATCAGGTCGGTGCACAGCTCGGTGCACAATACTGTCGCCAGCAGGTCTTCGCGGTTGTCGCGCATCGCCTTTTCAAAGGCATCCTCGACCCAGGCCGGGATGTTGGCGCCGCAGCGGCGGGCGAAATTGCGCGCGCCTTTCCAGTTCTCGATGGGCAGGATGCCCGGCGTGATCTGCTTGTCGATGCCCGCCTTGGCGCAGGCGTCGCGGAAGCGGAAAAATGTCTCCGCCTCGAAGAAGAACTGGGTCAGCGCCTCGTCGGCGCCGGCATCCAGCTTGGCCTTGAGCCAGTCGACATTGGCGTCATGGCTGTCGGCTTCGGGGTGCTTGTCGGGATAGGCACCAACACGGATGGTGAACTTGCCGGTATCTGCCAGCGCCTCGATCAGTTCGACTGAATGGGCAAAACCGCCGGGATGGGGTTCGAACCGGCCCTCGCCCGCCGGTGGGTCGCCGCGCAGGGCGACGATGTCGGTCACGCCGACCTCGGCAAAGCTGTCGGCGATGGCCAAAGTTTCCTCTTTGGTCGCGCGCACGCAGGTCAGATGAGCCGCCACGTTCAGCCCCGAGGTCTTGTGCAGCGTGGACACCGCATCGCGGGTCAGCTCGCGGGTGGTGCCGCAGGCACCGTAGGTGACCGAGACGAATCGCGGGTCGAGCGGAGCGAGTGTGTGCACGGTATCCCAAAGGCGGAAAGAAGCCTCGAGGGTTTTGGGCGGAAAGAACTCAAAGGAGACTTTTGGCGCGGTCATCAGTTTTCTCATCGCTAAGAATTTGATCCCTTGTTGCATGGTACGCTTTGTGAGACAAACTCATATTACTCAAGAACAACATGAGTCACTTTGTAGAATGCACATCGAATTTCGCCATCTCCGCACCATCAAGGCCATTCATGAGTGCGGCGGGCTGGCCCGTGCGGCGGATCAACTGAACATCACGCAGTCGGCTTTGAGCCATCAGATCAAGGGGTTGGAGGATCAGGCGGGGGTCGAGCTGTTTCTGCGGCGGTCCAAGCCGATGAAACTGTCGGCGGCGGGGCTGCGCCTGTTGCGGCTGGCCGAGCAGATCCTGCCGCAGGTCGAGGCGATGCAGGCCGAGTTTTCGTCGCTGCGCGACGGGCGTACGGGACGGATGCATATCGCCATCGAATGTCACGCCTGTTTCGAATGGCTGTTCCCGGTGCTGGAGGCGTTTCGCAAGACATGGCCGGATGTGGATGTGGACATCCGGCCCGGTCTGGCCTTTGACGCGCTGCCCGCGCTGCAGAAGGAGGAGGTCGATCTGGTGGTGTCCTCGGATCCTGAGGACCTGCCGGGGGTCGAGTTTGTGGAACTGTTCGACTATGATCCGGTGTTCGTGGCGGCGTCGTCCCATCCGCTGGCCGAAAAACCGTTCATCGAGGCCGAGGATTTCCGGGGGCAGACCCTGATCACCTATCCGGTGGAGCGCACGAGGCTGGATGTGTTCAGCCAGTTGCTGATCCCGGCGCGGGTGGAGCCGGCGGCGATCCGGCAGGTGGAGCTGACGGCGGTGATCCTGTTGCTGGTGGCGTCGAACCGGGGCATTTCGGTGCTGCCGGACTGGGTCGTTCGCGAGGTGAAATACAACTCGGACTATGTCACGCGGCCCCTTACCAGCGATGGTATAACCCGGCGGCTTTATGCGGCGGTGCGCTCGGAGGACCTGGAAAAACCGTTCGTTCAGGAACTGGTGAAACTGGCGCGCAGCGAGGCGCGCAAACTGCAGGCGCAATAGGGCGCAAACCGGGGGGCAGCTATGCGCATCATGCCCCTTGGCAAGCCCGCCTTGCCCCAGTATACGCGCGGTTTGACCGGACAGGAGCCCCACGACAATGAATGGCAGTGCGAATCTCAACATCATGATCAAGGCCGCGCGCAAGGCGGGCCGTTCTCTGGTCAAGGATTTTCGTGAGGTCGAGAACCTGCAGGTGTCGATGAAAGGGGCGGGGGATTTCGTTTCGAAGGCCGATATCGCCGCCGAGAAGATCCTGCAAGAGGAACTGATGGGCGCGCGCCCGACCTATGGCTGGCTGGCCGAGGAAGGTGGCGGGATCGCGGGCGAAGATCCGACCCGGCGCTGGATCGTCGATCCGCTGGACGGGACCACCAATTTTCTGCACGGGCTGCCGCACTGGGCGATCTCGATCGCGCTGGAGCACAAGGGCAAGATCGTGTCGGGCGTGATCTATGATGCCGCCAAGGACGAGATGTTCTTTGCCGAAAAGGGCGAGGGCGCGTGGATGAACGACATGCGCATTCGCGTTTCGGGTCGGCAGCGGATGATCGAATCGATCTTTGCCACCGGTCTGCCGTTTGGCGGGCGGTCCGATCTGCCGGCAACGCTGCAGGATCTGGCGCGGCTGATGCCGGCTTGCGCCGGGGTGCGGCGCTGGGGTGCGGCGGCGCTGGACATGGCCTATGTGGCGGCGGGCCGGTACGAGGGTTTCTGGGAACGTCGTCTGAACGCCTGGGATCTGGCAGCGGGTATCATCATCGTGAAAGAGGCGGGCGGGCTGTGCGAGCCGCTTGACCCCAAGGGCAGCATCTTGTCGGATGGTGAGGTGATCTGTGCCAACGAGCCGATTTTCGACCATTTCGCCAAGGTGATCCGGGGCTGATCCGCAAAAACCGATGCTGGGCATCGGTGCCTCAGGCGGGAGTATTTTCGAAAAGATGAAGCGGCGGGGGCGACCTAGCGGTCTGACGGGTGGTTGACGCCGTCGGTCCACGGGATCGGGCCGTGGGTGCGGGGATTGCCGCCCTCGATACAGCCCAGGTTGACGCCGCATTCGGCGGGGTTTGCGCGTCGCTGGTGATAGACATAGATGCCGCAGGTCTTGCAGAAATGGTGTTTGGCCGTATGCGTGCCCCAGGTGTAGAGCGTCAGGTTGTCGGCGCCTTTCAGAACCTTGAGCGAAGCGGCGATGGCGGTGACGGCGGCAGCGCCCCGGCGGATGCAGAAGGAGCAGTCGCAGCGGGTAGCCGAAGCGAGGCCCTGCGGGAACTCGGCCTCGATCTCGACAGCGCCGCAATGGCAGGTGGCTTTCAGGCGGGTCATCGGCGGGGCACCTTTGGAATGCGGGATCGGGACAGTTTGTAAGCGTGTTCGGGGTGGGGCGGCTGACCGTGCGTGCGCTGCCAATAGTGGCGTCCGCCGCGCCTGAGCCAGAGCGGGATGCAGAAGACCAGCCCGATCACGAAGCCGCCCGAATGCGCCCAATAGGCGACGCCTCCGTGATCGGGGTCGGAGGCGAGGCTGCCAAGGAACTGCATGCCCAGCCACACGCCCAGCATGATGAAGGCCGGGATCGTGATGATGCGGACATAGACGATCAGGATCAGCAGGATATCGACGCGCGCCCGGGGAAACAGCAGCAGGTAGCCGCCCATGACACCGGCGATGGCCCCCGATGCGCCGACGGTGGGCACCAGCGAGCCCGGCGCCGAGACCACATGCGCCAGCCCTGCCGCAATGCCGCTGGCGAGGTAGAAAATCAGGAACGGCACATGGCCCATCTCGTCTTCGAGGTTGTCGCCGAAGATCCAGAGGAACAGCATGTTGCCCGCCAGATGCATCCAGCCACCATGCAGGAACATCGAGGTGACCAGCGTTTGCAGGCCATAGCCGTCGGCCACCCGCGCCGGAATGACGGCATAGTCGAAGAAAAAGCGGGTGAGCAGCCGGTCATTGTCCATGATGCTCACATAGCTGAGGAAAATCAGGACATTGGCGGCGATCAGGGCGTAGACGACATAAGGCGTGCGCCCTGACGGGTTGTGGTCGCGTATCGGTATCATGGGGGGACGCTGGGCCTTTCGTGGCCCAGCGTCAAGTCAGGTTATGCCGCACCTCCCAGGAGTGCCGCGTTGCCGCCCGCGGCGGTGGTGTCGACGCAGACGTGGCGTTCACCCACCACGCGGGCGCGGTCGGGCTTGCCGGGGATGAGCGGCAGGATCGGGCCGGCGCGTCGGGCCAGGTGACGCTCTATCTCGCGCCCGGTCTCATCGTCGCCCCACCACAGGACGCCCGAGATGCCCTGGATATGTTCGAGCTTGTGCAGGTCGAGCGCGCCGGTGGCGCAGATCGCGGTGCCGCCCTGGGCAAAGACACTTTCGGCTTGCTGGCGCACCGTGTCGGCGTCGGGGCCGAGGCACAGGAGCGGTTCGCGCGGGATTTCACTGAGCCGGTTCGACTCGCCGGTCGGGCCGGGCAGCGTATGGGTCTTTACCGCCGCCGGTGTGCCGGTTGGCCTGGGCAGATCCGCCATGACGGTAGCCCACGCCGCGCCGCCATTGCGACGGTCGGGGGCGCAGAAGCGGGCCAGATAGTTCGGGCCGCCCGCCTTGGGGCCGGTGCCCGAGAGCCCCTCGCCGCCGAAGGGCTGGCTGCCAACGATGGCGCCGATCTGGTTGCGGTTGACATAGATGTTGCCCGCATGCACCGCTTCGGTCACGTGCTGCACGCGGTCGTCGATGCGGGTTTGCAGACCGAAGGTCAGGCCATAGCCGGTGGCGTTGATATCGGCGATGACATTGTCGATTTCATGCGATTTGAACCGGGCCACGTGCAGGACCGGGCCAAAGATTTCCTCTTCCAGCGCGGCAATGCCGGGGATCTCGATCATCGTGGGGGCGATGAAGGTGCCCTGGGGTGGTGTGGCCAGCTCTTTCAGGACGCGGCCTTCGGTGCGGGCCTTGGCCACGTGATCGGCGATGCCCTGACGCGCGCCTTCGTCGATGACGGGGCCGCAATCTGTGGAAAGGTTCCAGGGGTTGCCGACCTTGAGCGCGTCCATCGCGCCCTGAAGCATGGTCAGCACGTCATCTGCGATGTCTTCTTGCAGATAGAGGCAGCGCAGGGCGGAACAGCGCTGGCCCGCAGACTGGAAGGCGCTTTCGATCACAGCCTGTACCGCCTGTTCGGGCAGGGCGGTGCTGTCGACGATCATGGCGTTGAGGCCGCCGGTTTCGGCGATCAGCGGTGTGCCGGGGGTCAGGTTTTCGGCCATCGCCTTGCGGATGCGCAGGGCGGTGGCGGTCGAGCCGGTGAAGGCCACACCGTTCACCCGCGGGTCCGAGGTGATCGCCGCGCCGACGGTGCTGCCACGGCCAGGCATCAGTTGCAGCGTGGCACGGGGCACGCCCGCCTCGTGCATCAGTTGCACCGCGCGGTGGGCGATGAGCGGGGTCTGGTCAGCGGGTTTGGCCAGCACGGCGTTGCCCGCGGCAAGCGCCGCCGCGACCTGTCCGGTAAAGATGGCCAGCGGGAAGTTCCACGGGCTGATGCAGGTGAAGATCCCGGCGGGTTTGGCCGTCGGTGCGTTGGCGCCGTAGTAGCGCAGGAAATCCACTGCCTCGCGCAGTTCGGCCACGGCGTCGGGGATGGATTTTCCGGCCTCGCGGGCGAGGATGGCAAAGATTTCGCCGAAATGCGCCTCGTACAGGTCAGCGGCCCTGTTCAGGATCGCGCCGCGTTCGTCTGGCGTGGCCTCCCACGTGTTGGCCGAGGCCAGCGCCAGTTCGATATCTTCGGGGCTGCACATGGAAACGGTGCCGATGACGCCGCCGTCATTGGGGTTTGTGACGTCCTTGGAGGCTTCGGGCGCAGCGGCGTCCGCCAGCAGGGGAGCGGCATTCCACTGGTGCGTCAGCCACGGGGCGCGGGCCTTTTCGATCTGGTCGAGAGTGGGTACATGATGCAGGTCGAAGCCCTTGGAGTTGACCCGCTCGGGGGCAAACAGCTCGGGGCCTTTGGGCAGGTTCTTTGCGGGTTTCTGAACGGTGTCAAAGGGATCGGCGGCGACCTCTTCGGGGGGAACGTTTTCGTCGACGATCTGGTTGACGAACGAGCTGTTGGCGCCGTTTTCCAGCAGACGGCGCACCAGATAGGCCAGGAGGTCGCGATGCGCGCCGACGGGCGCATAGATGCGGCAGCGGGTGTTCTGGCGGTCTTTCACCAGGCTGTGCAGGGTTTCGCCCATGCCGTGCAGACGCTGGAATTCGAATGGCTGTCCGTCCTGCGCCATGTGCAGGATTGCCGAAACGGTGTGTGCGTTGTGGGTGGCGAACTGTGGATAGATGCGGTCGGTCATGCCCAGCAACTTGCGGGCATTGGCGATGTAGGAGATGTCGGTTGCCGCCTTTTGGGTGAAGACGGGGAAGCCGTCGATGCCGGCAACCTGCGCGCGCTTGATCTCGGTATCCCAATAGGCGCCCTTGACCAGTCGCACCATCAGCTTGCGGTCGTGGCGTTCGGCCATCTCGTAGAGCGTGTCCAGAACCAGCCCGGCGCGGGGGCCGTAGGCCTGCACCACGATGCCGAAGCCGTCCCAGCCCGCAAGCGCCGGTTCGGCCATGACCTCTTCGATCACCTGCAGCGACAGCGACAGGCGGTCGGCCTCTTCGGCGTCCACGTTCAGGCCCATTCCGGCGGCCTTGGCCAGCAGCGCCAGCGCACGCAGGCGGGGTACCAGCTCGTCCATGACGCGTTTTTCCTGCGCCACCTCATAGCGGGGATGCAGGGCCGAGAGCTTGACCGAGATGCCGGGGTTTTCGCGGATGTCCTTGTGGGTGCAGGCCTCGGCAATGGCGGCAATGGCGCGCGAATAGGACAGGTGATAACGGGCGGCATCCTTTTCGGTGCGCGCGGCCTCGCCCAGCATGTCGTAGGAATAGGTGTAACCCTTGGATTCCATCCCGCTGGCGCGTTTCATGGCGGACTGGATGGTCTCGCCCAGCACGAACTGACGACCCATTTCCTTCATCGCGCGACCCACGGCGGTGCGGATCACCGGCTCGCCCAAACGCTTGATCGCGCCGCGCAGGGCACTGACCGGGGCGGCCTTGCGTTCATCCAGCACCTTTCCGGTCAGCATCAGCGCCCAGGTTGAGGCGTTGACCAGCGACGACGAGGAATGGCCCAGATGCTTGCCCCAGTCCGACGGCGCGATCTTGTCTTCGATCAGCGCGTCGATAGTGTCGGCATCGGGCACGCGCAGCAGCGCCTCGGCCAGGCACATCAGGGCGATGCCTTCGTCGGTCGACAGGCCGTATTCGGCCAGAAACACCTCCATCAACCCCGGCGCTGTGCTGGAGCGGATGTCGCGCACCAGCTGAGCGGCAGAGCCACAGATGGCGGTGCGGTCGGCGGGGGTCAGGGCCGCCTGTTTGGTCAGGGCGGCCAGAATGTCGGATTGATCGGCATAGGTCTGGCTGTCGATCAGCAAGCGCAGGTCGTGTTTCATGGTTTCTCCGGGCGTTTTGCGTAGTATACCGCGAGATATACGGGACAATCGCCCGAAGAGTTGCTAATATTGGTTCAATGACCTGATTTTTGGACGCAATACGATGCAAAACGACTTGCCTGACCTGGACCGCTTCGACCGTGCCATTCTCAAGGCACTGGCCGGGGACGGGCGAATCTCGGTTGCCGATCTGGCGCGGCGGATCGGCCTTTCGAAATCGCCGACGCAGGCGCGGCTGAAGAAACTGGAAGCGGACGGGATCATCACCGGCTATCGCGCGCTGATCGATCCGATCCGGCTGGGGCTGGATCACGTGGCCTTTGTCGAGGTGCGCCTGACGGATACACGCGAAAAGGCGCTGGCCGAGTTCAACGCGGCGGTTCGCAAGATCGGAGAGGTCGAGCAAGCCCATATGATTGCAAGCAATTTCGACTATCTGCTCAAGGTGCGCACACGGTCGATGTCGGAATATCGCGCAGTGATGGCCGAGAAGATTTCCTCGTTGCCGCATGTGTCCAGCACCTCGACCTTCGTGGCGATGGAAGCGGTGAAAGAGGCGGGTTTGCTGGGCTCGCTCGAAAATGTGAGTTGACGCGGACGTGAGTTGCGTCAGCATTGGGTCATGAAACGCATTCTTTCCGTGCTTGTTGCGCCCGCCTTTGCCGCCAGCGCCGTGCTGGCAGAAACCTGTCCTGACGCGCCCGACCATTCCGAGGGGTTGGGGCGGTTGATCGCCGAGATACAGAATGCGCCGAACGAGACCGAGGCGCGGACCATCTCGAACCAGATGTGGGAGTTCTGGGCGGATGCGCCGAACGAGCAGTCGCAGGCGATTCTGGATCGCGGCATGTCGAAGCGCGAGGCATGGGATCTGCTGGGCGCACGCGAGGATTTCGACCGGTTGATCGATTATTGCCCGGACTATGCCGAAGGGTACAATCAGCGCGCCTTTGTCAACTTTCTGCGGCAGGATTTCCCGGCGGCGCTTGTCGATCTGGACCGTGCCATCGAACTGTCGCCGCGCCATATCGCGGCGATCAGCGGGCGCGCGCTGACACTGATGGGCCTGCAACGGTTCGACGAGGCGCGGCGGGACATGGCCAGGGCGCTGGAGCTGAACCCCTGGCTGCCCGAGCGCGGACTGGCCGCCCCGGGCGGGCCGCTGGCGCCAAAGGGGCAGGATATCTGAAACGGTCGAAAAAAATCTTGGTGATCATCACGATATCACGTTGAGCATCTTTCCGTGACTGAGTAGAGCTTGTTCAGCCACAGGCCGATGCGGGCGTGATGGAATGGTAGACATATCGGACTTAAAATCCGAAGGCCTTGTGCCGTGTGGGTTCGAGTCCCACCGCCCGCACCAAATACATTATTAATAGTGTATTTCAATAATTTGTAGGGATCGCCTTGTTTTCAGCCCACCTTTTGTGTGGCGCTTCATGCTCGATCTGTACTCTCGATCTCCTGAATTGGAAAATCCATGGTGGGTGAAGGCCAAGGGCTCCACTTTTCGTCGAGCGTCATTTTTTGATGACCTGATTCCTGGTTTCCTATTTCATCGTCGGGAACGTCGCGCACCTTCTTTGAAAAGGCACATGAAAAATTTCGACGCTTCGAACTCTTCGATCTCAGTTTGGCCTTGAGCCGTGCACGATCATCCATTCGCCGCCGCCGTTGTTGGGCACGATCCTGGCGCTGCTGGCAGCCCTCGACCTGGAACTATTGGTCAGAACACGCAGTAAGGGCTCCACATCTGATTTTGACAACATATTCGACTGAAGTTCCGCAGTGAAGGAGTGACAGCCGTTAAGGCGCAGCGGTTTTTTTGTTCTCAGTTCTTGTGACGCAGGATGACGAGACCGTTCAGTTTGTTAGTGCCGAACCCAGATCCTCAACGCCGTGTTTCCGATTGCTGAACATAGGCAGGCAGCCGTGTCAGACGCGAGGCAAGCCCCGCTTCAACAAGAAAGTTCCCGTGCGCCAGGGCATTCCTTGCGAGGCAAGTTTCTCGCTGACAGCCCCTTGGTGCCAGCTTTGATCATGTTCATCGAAACACTCAAAGCGGGGATCGAAAAATGGCTACTCAAACTCTGAAACTGAACGCCAAATCCGGCGAAAAAGACGGCAAGAACTTCTGGGACCGCTGCGGGGTGCTCTTCGTCAACACCGACGACCGCGGCAACATCACGTCGATCAACGTCAAACACAGCATGTTCCCCGACGTCGAAATGGTCGCCTTCCCGCGCCGCGATGGCCATTCAGTCACCGATTGACCGCGGTGCCGGGACGGGTGTCCCCGGAGCTGGGTGTGGATCGCTGCCAACTGGACCTCGACAAGCGTCCGTTGTTGCTTCGGTGCGGCTCCTCAGACCGGACTTTCGCTGCAAGAGCAATATCGGCAGTTGGGGGAACTGGTGCTATGCGGGACAAAGCCGCCATTCATCTGCAATGCTCGATGTCTGTTTTTGGAGAGGTCACCTAGGGTATAGTAATTCCCCATTCGCCAGTTGTTCTTCCAACTCTGGCCGAAAATATACCTCTGCTTGTTGTTCTTCACCGCGACACGCTCCGATCCACTCGCCACTATACCGTTGGAGCGCTTCATTAATGAAACACACCGCTACATCTTGTTGTTTCTTTGAAGAAAACCCGGATTCAATTGCAATGGGCTCATATCCGTTGGAAGCATCGAAATCGGCTTCCCCCAACGACCTGTAACCCTGAGTCAATTGATGTCGATAGAGCGGTACACCGAGCGATCCTATGACCCAAGTTGTTGAATGCTTTGGACCTCGATAGACACTAGGTGGGTAGGGTTCACCATTTTTTTGTGCGATCTGAACGCTCATTCCATCTATTTCGAGGTACACGAACATGACACTGTCCATGCCTCGGTTAGCACGAACGAATTTAATGGACGTTGTCGGATCATTGGTAACAATCGCGCGGCATTTATGGTCGTACCAGAAGTCCAAACCAATGGAGGATCTGTATACGCGAGGCTTGCATACAAGTTTCACATTCGGATCTGGTACGCGTCTGTTGGATGATTGTGTCAACTAATTCTACCGAGTTTTTGCATAAGCACATCCATACTAGCAGACCTATCCGCTGAGCGCAGTATAGGTAAATCTGGGCTCGGCGCCGCCATTCTCTGCGGCTGGCACCGACTGGCGGTCAGAGCCCCGAGCCGACATTGCCGCTCAGCTTAGGTGCTGCGGATGCATTCGGCAGCTTTTGGTCGATTGCAGACCACGTTCCTCAAGGTGATGAAAACGAACACTGCGGACAAAGCTGATCTTGGCTGCCGCCCTGCAAAAGTCCAAGTTGTTGGGATTGCTCAGCGGTCCAAAAAGTCGGAGATTAAACGTGTGAAAAAATCAGGTCTCTCGGCATGTAGAGCGTGAGCGCAACCTGGCACAACTGCTAACAATGTATTGGGAATTGTTTCCCAAAGCATTTGAATTTGGCTCCACGGATATGTCCGATCTTGATCGCCCCAAAGCACAAGAGTTTCCTGCCGGATCCGGCTAAGGTTCTGCTCTCCTGACCAGGATTGCATCGCTTCAAGCCCAGCATTTATGGCGGCCAGTTTGGCTTGAGCGGCGATCCCGGCGCAGTGTTCATATCCTGGCGCAGCTTCGCAATCCAGAAACCAAGTCGCTGCGATCCTACGTGCGGTGGCCGCCGGGCCGTCTTCCGCAGCGCGTTTTTTACTGTGTTCAATGGTCTCGAACCGCCCCGGCAAAACACCGACCGCGCCCGTTGCGTAAAGCACAAGACGGTCAATCCTTTCAGCCTCGCGCAAGGCAATTTCCTGAGCGATCATACCGCCCATGGAGTGACCCAGCAGATGATATTCCTCTACTCCAAGGCCGCGGAGATGCCGGACGACCCAATCCGCATATCCGCCAATACTGTCAATTGGCGGCAGATAGGCATTTGCGCCGAACCCAGGCAGGTCGACTGCAATCACATCAGTATACTGCTGCAGGGCATCACGACACCCATCCCATTGTGCGCTGCCCCCCATGAAACCATGAACAAGGACAAGGGGGATCACTTTCGCTGACCTTGAACGATCCGATCAAGGATCATCGCACAGAAGAGAATGGCAAAACCTGCGAGGATACCCTGGCCCACATTGGCGTATTGCAGCGCCTCGAGGACGTCTTCGCCCAGCCCTTTCGCGCCAATAAGCGAGGCCACCACGACCATGGCCAGCGACAGCATGATTGTCTGGTTGATGCCCGCGCGAATGGAGGGGCTGGCGAGCGGCAGATCGACCTTGGTGAGAAGGTACCACTTGTTGGCGCCAAAACTGATCGCGGCTTCACGCACGCTTTCAGGAACACCGCGCAGACCCAAAACGGTAAGGCGTACCACAGGTGTCCCGCCGAAGATCATAGTGACAATCACTGCCGCTGGCTTGCCAACACCAAAAAAAGCAATCACAGGCACCATGAAGACAAAGGCAGGCATGGTCTGCATGAAATCCATAATCGGCTGGATGACAGCATAGAACCGCGGTCGGCGAGCAGAGAACATGCCCAAAGGAATGCCAATCACGATGGAAAGCAGCGCTGCAGTGCCGAGAAGCGCCAAAGTGGTCATAGCTTTTTCCCAGAAGCCGAGAAGGCCCATGTAGGCCAGAAAGGCACCAGACCATATAGCCATGCGCAACCCAGCCGTGAGCCAGGTCAACAGAACGATCAGCGAGGCCACCACAATCCAAGGCGTTTGAACCAGTGCAACCTCCATGGCATCCAGCAACCAGCGAATGGCCGCGGTGAGCCCTTCAAAGAACGCCACACTGTTGGCGACGCACCAGGCGATAAAACCCTCTACGCTGTCAATACTGGCCAGGCGGATTGAGTTGTCCGTCGGAAACTCGCTGAGAAATGAAAAACGGCCGGGGAAACTGTAGTGGATCATTGCGGTCGCGACCAACAAGATCATGAAACCCGCGCTGAAAACAATCTGACTGACCGGCATGCCAGAGCGAATGGCGCGATCTGAGAGCCAGTCAGAAAACCGGGCCTCCAGTGCCCAGTTGGCGGCCACAGCCTGTATGAGCTTAGCCACAAGCAAGATGATAACCCCGGTGAGTGCAATCGACGGACCTTGCGCGGCGAGCAGCTCTGCCTCGGCGCGGAAACCTTCAATGTTGGCCTCCAGCCCTTCGATCTGGCGCTGGATGGCGGCGGCTCGATCCGAGCCGCTTTCTTGAGCTGCAGCAAGCTGCTGGTAGCGCAAATCGAGCGTACCTTCGATCGAGGTCACACGGGCCAGCGCATCCGCTCCCAGATCTCCGAATAGGCCCCGCGCTATCTGCACAAAGCCGATTGCCTCGACGACAAGAAAGGCCAATGCCCATGACCAAAGTCCGCGTGCGCCGAACCAGATCGGACCAAAAAGCCCGGCCATCACATTGAAGGTTGCCGTAAAGCGCGCGGACGAACCGATCTTGTCGAAGTTGCGGATGTAGTAGTCGGGACTTGTGCGCACAAAGGTGCGGATATTCTCGCGGCGTTCCTCGGCGTAGGCCTGCGCGGCTTCGCTTTCTGTGTCTTCAAGGGGGTTCACACCAAGATCTTCGCTCATGACATTTCCGTCCCTTCAATCACGGTGCGCAACAGATCTGCGCGAGTGATGACACCTCTGTCTTCGCCGCCTTCGGACACCAGAACCGGCCGTTCATCGTCGATGGCTCGCGTAATTAAAGCGGAAAGCGTCTCATTGTGGTCCACCCGGTCGATGTCAGCGGGCAGCGGGCCGTGCGTGGCGAGGTAGCTGTCCAAGGGTTGCATCGCCGCATGAGCATGCACCACCTTCAGGCGCGATATCCCGGCCACGAAATCAGCAACGTAGTCATCAGCGGGATGCATGACAATGTCCTCAGCCGAGCCGATCTGCACCATTTTGCCATCACGCATGATCGCAATCCGGTCTCCTATACGGACGGCCTCATCCAGATCATGAGTGATGAAGATCGTGGTCTTTTTGAGGATTTTGGACAGCCGGATGAACTCATCCTGCAATTGTCGCCGGATCAGGGGATCAAGTGCGGAGAAGGGCTCATCCATCAATAGAACATCAGGGTTGGCCGCGAGCGCCCGGGCAAGCCCCACACGTTGCTGCATGCCGCCAGAGAGTTCGTGAGCGAATTTCGACCCCCAAGCCCCCAATTCGACAATGTCGAGAATGGCGGCCGCCTGCCGCATGCGCTCGTTCTTGGCGACCTGGCGGATTTCCAGGGGCATTGCTACGTTATCAAGGACTGAACGGTGGGGCATCAGCGCAAAGTTCTGGAAGACCATCCCGATTTTTCGGTTGCGGAAAGCCTGAAGTTCCTTTGTGCCGAGTGCCATGACGTCCGTGCCTTCGATCTCGATCTTGCCGGCCGTTGGTTCGAGCAGGCGATTGAAATGGCGCACGAGTGTGGATTTGCCGCTCCCTGATAGGCCCATGATACAGAAGATCTCACCGCGTTTGACGTCGAGGCTGACATCGGCCACGCCCACCACCGCGTTGAATTCAGCAAGGACTTCAGCCTTGGTCAGCCCCCGCGCACGAATGGCTTCAAGAGCGGCCTCGGGTTTTGCCCCGAAGATTTTCCAGATGTTGGAAATTTCGATTACAGTCTCGTCGCTCATCCGCCCACCCGTGCGTGCCTTCAAGTGGGGCGGCACCGCTAGGTGCTGCCCGTTGTTTTTTGGCCTGGCTCAGAGACCCAGCATCGAATCTACGCGCTCGGAATTGGCGTTAACCCATTCGGCCGCAACTTCCTCAGCATCCCGCCCATTGGCACTGATCTCGAAGGCCAGCGAGCTCACGTCATCGGCGGTCAGGGAGAAGTTCGCGAAGAACTCCGCAATCGCCGGCGAGCGATCTGCAAGCGAGTTGGACCAGGCGATCTGCACTTCCTTCAGGGCGTCCTTGCTGGCAACCATCGACTTGTTGTACCAATCAGGATCGTCGGAGGGCTGCACCATGACGTATTTTTCGGGGTCATAAGTCGGTTCGGTCAGCATCACCACGTCGAACATGTACCAGACAGCATGCGGCTCATAACAGTAGAAGGCATATCCTTCGTTTTTGGCTATACTGTCCTTGATGCGCGCGGTCTTTACAGCTTCCTCGGCGCGGATCGGGTCGATGAAATCCAACAGGCCATAGTCGCGCACCTTTACCTCGTTGACATTGGCCGAGGCCCAGCCGGGTGCACCGATCCACATTTCACCCTTACCATTGCCATCGCTGTCCATCGCAGCCGCCACATCGGGGCGTCCAAGATCCGCGATGTCGGTGATATTCATCTCTGCGGCAAAGTCTTTGGAGACACAGAAACCCTGATTGCCCTGATAGGGGTTCGATGACAACGTCACTGTGCCGGCACCATCAACATATTGCTTGGTGAACGCTTCCTGGTTTGGCAACCATACATCTGGATGAACATCGATATCACCCTTACCCTGATCCATCGCTTGAAAAATCGTAGCATTGTTACCAGGCACGTACTCCACCGTGCCGCCAATGCGAGTGGTCACGATCTCACCCAAGACATGAGCAATAGCCTGTGCTCCGGTCCATGTGGGAACACCGATCTTAACCTCTTCAGCGGCGAGTGGTGCGCCGAGAGCTGAAACCAAAGCCGCGCTGATCAAGTATTTTTTTAGTGTCATTTGATATCTCCTTGTTGGTTTTTTTGTATATTTTCAGGCCACGTAGCCAGGAAGTTCGAAAGTTTCGGGATAGCCAAACAGGGCTGCACTTCCGCCGGTGTGCAGAAAGACGACATTGTCCATGCCGTCGAAATAGCCTTTGCGGGTTTGGTCGATGAGACCATCCAACCCTTTACCGGAATAGACCGGGTCGAACAGAAGCCCTTCGGTGCGGGCCAACAGCTTGAGCGCGTCAATCATCCCTTTGGTCGGAAGACCATATCCTGCACCGACGTAGTCGCAGTTTGCGCGCACATTTTCGCGCGCAATGGGCGTACCCGTCTCCATATACTCGACAGTACGTACGGCCAGATCATGGACCATGCCTTCCTGTTTGTCTTGCGGGGCCCGCACGCCGATGCCCAAAAGGTGAATGTCACTTTCTAGGGCGGCAAGACCGGCGACTAATCCGGCTTGTGTGCCCGAGCTGCCGGTCGCATGTACCAGCGCATCAATTTTCAACCCGGCATTGGCGGCCTGTTCGCACAACTCGCGCGCGCAGTTCACGTAGCCCAATGCCCCGATCGGGTTCGATCCACCGCCCGGGATGATGTAAGGGTTTTTGCCTTCTGACTTCATCTGCGCAGCGCAGGCTTCCATCTCGGCGTTCATGTCTGCGCCACCGGGACGCTTGGAGACACTGGCACCATGCAATCGATCCAACAGGACGTTTCCATTCAGAATATAGTTCGGGTCATTGGAACCCGTACGATCCTCAAGCAGGATATGGCACGCAAGGCCAAGTTTTGCGGCCGCCGCTGCTGTCTGACGCGCGTGATTAGATTGCGTCGCCCCTTGCGTGATGATTGTATCTGCGCCTTTCTGGACTGCGTCAGCCATCAGAAATTCCAGCTTACGGGTCTTGTTCCCACCCGACGAGAGGCCAGTGCAATCATCCCGTTTGACCCAAAACCGAGGACCACCCAAAGCCTCGCTCAGGCGATCCATCGGCTCCAACGGCGTAGGAAGATGACCAAGCGATACCCGGGGAAATTTCGCCAGCGTCAGCGATAATTCCTTGCACAAGCTCAAAACCATCTCCGGCGCGACCATCTTGTCACCGCCGGTCATCTGAATTGTCTCCGCCACCACACTCTCCCTGCTTTTGCCTACAGCCAAACACTTTCAAAAGAAAAAGAAGAAAAACAGTGCATATTACGCAGGCTGCTCATACATTTTGTTTGGGTACTCGGGAGGTGCGGATGAATATGCTGTGGTTTGATGATGTTCTGGCCCTTCTGGAAGAGCGGAACATGACGCGGGCCGCGGCCCGCAGAAACATCACACAACCAGCGTTCTCAAGGCGTATTCGCAGTTTTGAGGAGTGGCTGGGGATTGAAGTTCTCGATCGCAAATCGAACCGGGTCGAGATCAGTCCAGCACTGGCCTCTAACGAGGCCGAAATCCGCTCTTTGATCGCAAGGCTAAATGACCTGCGCACAAAAATTGCGCAACATGACCCCACCGTTTCGATTGTGACGATCGCCGCGACACACGCATCGGTCGTCTCCACCTTCCCTGATATGGCATTGCGTGCACGTGCCACGTTCAAGGGGCTCCGTTTTCGCCTCAGGACTGCCAATCTGAACGATTGCGTCACTCTGTTCCTGCGCGGCGATACCAACATGCTGCTATGCTATGAGGCGCGAAACGTCGCCCCAATGCCGTTCGGAGCAGGCATACGTCGCGGCACTTGGGGTCACGACTACCTCGTTCCGGTCATCGGTGGCGGATTGCGGTATGCAGTGCGCGGAAACGGCGACGTGCCTTTGGATACGCCAGCGATCGTCTATCCCGAAAACAGCTATTTCGGCGAAGCATTGAACAAAAGCAAACTCCCGTTCGGAACCGCCGATTTCAGCAAAAACCCCGTTTGCCAGACGGCCTTTTCAAGTGGAGCAAAGGAAATGATCCTGAACGGTCTCGGTGTTGGTTGGTTGCCGTTCAGCATGGTGCACAAGGAAATTGAAAGCGGCGAGCTGATCTCCCTACGCAATCAATTGGGTCAGGAAAAGCTCGACGTGGTGGTCTATGCCCATCACCAGACCAAGATAGCGAAAATGTTGCTTGATTTCTGGACAAACAGGACGTTTTCAAAGTCTTGAGCCGATAAGACGCCAATCAGCGCCAAAGACCATAGCCATCTGTCGGCACCAAATATTGACTGCTGAAAGCTGTGCGAAATTGCCGCGCTTCTCGCGGCATCCTATCCCACAGTCGTCCGGATTTCGTAAATATTCAGTGATCGCTTTGGGCTCTCGCCCGGCTTTCGCCGCACGCTAAACGAATGGCTGCTGTCGGGAAGCGGGCCAAACTTTGCAAAGTTGGCTTTCCATGCATAACAGCCGCACTGGCCTGCCCATGCTGCACAAGCACTGCGGGATGTCCAGAATAGGACAGTTAGCTAAGCTGAAATTCCCTGGCACAAATACGCAATAGCCAATTGCGGAACTGCGTTACGACGCGTGCACCATCGGCTCGGTATGAGGTCAGAAGATAGTACGCGTTGCCTGTTGGCAGGTTCAATTCCAGTGGCGCGACCAGATTTCCTTTGCGCCGACCTTCTTCGCCAAAAGGTCGGCGATCCATGGCCCAACCCAACCCGCTTTGTGCGGCCTGCAACGCATTCGAGCGATTGTCCATTTCGGCAATCGGTTTCCACGCAGTTTCAGTCAGACCCGCTGCGGAAAACCAGAGGCCCCATTCGTTTACATGATGCCGGCTTCGGATCAACGGTTCGGACAGCAACTCTTCGGGCGATGGAACTGATCCTCGCGCCGACAGGTAATCAGGCGAACAAACTGGTTGTATCACCTCGTCAAACAGTTTGATACAACGGGCCTCCTGCGGCGGTTTGTCTGCATAAACAATGGCCATGTCGATATCGCTGCCACTCAGTGTGATTTCCTCGGGCATCGTGATGATATTGATCTTCACGTTGGGGGCAGCTTCGCGCAGGTTCGGCAGCTTTGGGATCAACCACATATTCGCCAGTGACTGGTACATATGGACCGAAACAGACTGGTCGCTTTTTTTGTCCGTGTATTTCGCAAAAGCCGCATCAAGCGTGTCCAGCGCCTGACGTATCGGTTCGTACAAGGCCTTGCCTTCTGCCGTCAGTTCAGCCGCCTGGTTGGTTCCGCGTTCCAGCAAGGTCGTGCCAACAAATGCCTCCAGAGATCTTATCTGATGGCTAATCGCAGAACCGGTGATATTGAGTTCCTGAGCGGCTTCTACATTGCGCCCTAGCCGGACAACGGCCTCGAAGGCGCGGATCGCGGCAAAGGGCGGAATCTTGCGTGACATCTGACTACCTGAACTTGCGGGGACAAACGGACCCTAAGGTAAATTTTCAGCGGCTCCCAGCGCTTTCAGCTCAGAGTTTCGTGGTACACAAGGCCAATAGGCGTTTCAGTTCAGGCGCTGATAGATGATCAAACTGCGCTGACAGATCATGAATTTCGGTGGCCCGTTCCTTGCCCAAAACCGGATCAGCCAGCAGATGGAATTTCTCGGTGATCTGACTGTCGCTCAGCGGATTATCCGCATCACCGCGCGGGGTGCGGGGATTGTCTTCGATCCGGCGACCGTCGTTGAGTACAATCGTTACCTGCGCCCAACGCTTTTCGATGCTAATGCGGGTCATTTCCGCGTCGTCGATAAGTTGGGTTGCCCGACTGATGCGCAGGATATCCGGGTCGCGCAGGGCCCCATCGGTCAATTCCGGCACGCCAACCTGACCACGCACGATCATTGCAGCCACTGGAAAGGCGATGGCATAGGCGAATTCATCCTGATTTTGCGGCTCATGCCCGGCCAGACGGGTGGCATAGTGGAAGGTGCGGATTTCGACGCTTTCCACCTGCTCATGGGTAAACCCATGCTCGGCCATCATGTCATGCACGGCATCCAGCGAGGGATGCGCCCAGCGGCAACAAGGGTAGGCTTTGTAGTGGGTATGATCGATCAAGCGCCAACCCTGTCCCAGATCGGACCAGAATTCAGCCCCGTCCTCGCCTTCGCAGGTTAGCGCGGGTGCGCCTGTGAACCCTTCCATCGCCAGATAGGCCGCTGTTACGCCCGAAGGTGCACCCCAGCCGACCCCGTCGCGCAGCATGGTCGGGTGGTCAATACAGCGCATCATCTGGCTGCGAGGCCCATGATATTCGCCGATGCCAGCTGCGTGGCGGATCTGTTCCGCGCTGCCACCCAGCAGTTTCGCCCCGGCGCCGGCCACGCCGACGGCGGTCCAGGCCCCCGAGGTATGATAATCGGCGCAGGTGGCGTGCTGCACCAGACCAGCGCGGTATGAGATTTCATAGGCAGCAGCGAGGATTTCAGCAAAGCGCTTGCCGTCAATATCCTGATTGCTGGCCTGCGCCATGGCGATCAATGCCGGAAAGATCGCGGAACCCGCATGGCCCTTGCAGGGGGTCGTCCCATCATGTGCGTCGATGCTGTCTATGGTGAAGGCCCCAGCCATGGCAGCCCCGACGGGGCTGACCGACCGACCATCCATCAGCATGCGCGCCCCTCCGGCACTGCCCGCACCAAAAATCAACGGTGCGGTGCGCCGGGCAATCCCTGACAATTCGGTCGTGGCCCCCACGGCGGCGACGCCCATTGTGTCGGTGAATGAGCGGCGCAAGGTCCACAGCGCCGCTTCAGGCAGATCGTCATAGCTCAGCTCGGCGGCGAATTGATCGAATCTGGGGGGCATCAGCTCAGCCTCTCGATGGCGGTTTTCATTCGGTTGACCCCTTCGACGATATTGTCTTCCGAGGTTGCGATCGACATACGGAAAAACGGATCGCAGGAGAACCCCGGACCGGGCACGACAACTGCCCCATGATCCATCAGATAGGCTGCCAGATCGGTTGAGTTGTTCAGCTTCGCGCCATCCGGTGTCGTGAGACCTAAAAGCGCTCCGCAATCGGGCATCAGATAGAACGCACCGCCTGGTTTCTGTGTGGTCAAACCTTCAATCTGGGCCAGCCCGGCCAGGGCCACATCCCGGCGGTGCTGATAGGTGGCGCACCAGTCTTTCAGGAAATCCTGCGGCCCTGTCAGCGCGGCCACGGTAGCGGCCTGAGAGACCGAGCATGGCCCGCCATTGGTCTGACTGAACAGGCTGCGAATACCGCCTGTCCACCAATCCGGCCCGCCCGCATAGCCGATGCGCCAGCCGGTCATGGCATAGGATTTCGACACACCGTTAACGGTAAGGATACGATCTTGCAGATCGGGCGCAGTGGCCGCCAGCGCCGCAAACTCAGCCCCGTCAAAGATAATATGTTCATAAAGGTCATCAGAGATCACATTGACATGGGCGTGCCTGCGCAGAACCTGTGCCAGCGCCTCCAGCTCGACCGCCGAATAAACCGCGCCAGTCGGGTTCGATGGCGAACAGAGCATCAGCAACCGGGTACGGGGCGTGATTGCACCCTCCAGCGCCTCGGGCGTCAGCTTGAATGCCGTCGCAGCCGTATCGACCAGCACAGGAGCACCGCCCACCGCCTGCACCATCCCCAGATGCGAAGCCCAGAGTGGCACCGGCAAGATCATCTCATCCCCTGCGTTTAACACCGCCTGAATGGCCGAGGCCAAAAGGGGTTTCGCGCCCGAGCAGACGATGATTTCCGAAGTGGTGAATGCCAGCCCGTTGTCGCGCTGGAATTTCTCGATCACAGCCGCTTTGACCGCACCGGTGCCATCGGTGGGGGTATAGCGTGTCTCGCCCGCGCGGATGGCCGCAATCCCGGCCTCGCAGATATGGACGGGGGTGTCGAAATCTGGCTCGCCCACAGAAAAATCGATCACATCGGCCCCGGCTTGCCGCAGCTCATAGGCTTTGTTGAAAACGCCAATAATGGGCGATGGGGGAAGGGCATCGACGAGGCTTGACAGCATCAGGACGCCTCCGCCAGATCGGCCAGCGTCAGGTTGGGGCCGAGGCTGTCCGGTCCCACCAGAATGTGGATAACGGCGGCCTTGCCCGAGGCCCGCGCACGTTCCAGTGCAGGCGCAAATTCAGCGGTGGTTTCCACCCGCTCGCCATGAGCGCCATAGCCCTGCGCCACGACGGCGAAATCGGGGTTGGTCAGCGATGTGCCCGTCACACGGCCCGGGTGCTTGCGTTCCTGATTGGTGCGGATCGTGCCGTATGAGCCATTGTCGACGATGATGAAAATAGGATCGAGGCCGTACTGTACCGCCGTCGCCAGCTCCTGCCCGTTCATCAGGAAATCACCATCACCTGCGATGTAAACGGCTGGTGCATAGGGTCGCGCCACCTTGGCCGCCACCGCTGCCGGAACCCCCATGCCCATTGCGCCCGAAATCGGCGCAAGAGCGCCCAGAAACTGACGGTAGTTGAAGTGGATATTGGGCCAGTCTGCGGCGTTGCCCGCGCCTGTGGTCATGGTGGTCTCATCGGGCAGCGTTGTGTTGAGCACGCGCATCACCTCGGCCATATCGACCGGGCCGCGCTGTGCTGGCAGTGACCGCATCGCCTCATAATCCGCACGCGCCTGCGCGGGAGAGTGCCGCTTGGCCACCGGCAGCAGAGCCAGTGATTTCGCCGCCTCGTTCGGGTCGGCCAGAATGGGCAAATCGGCATGATAAAGCCGCCCCAGATCTTCGGCCCCCGGCAGGATATGAACCAGTTTACAGGCTGGTTGCGGGGCCTTGATCAGGCTGAATTTCAGCGTGGTGCCATCGTTCAGCCGTGCACCCAGTGCAATCACCAGATCGGCGGATTTGGCATATTCATTTGGCATCGGATTGCCGCCAAAGCCCAGGTTGCCGATGAAATTCGGATGGTCATGGGGAAACAGCCCCTGCCTGCGAAACCCAACCGCGACCGGCAAGCCGTGATCCTCGGCAAATCTAAGGGCGGCGGTGTGCCCGTCCCCGGTCCAGCAGGTGCCGCCCAGCAAAAGCAGGGGGCGTTCGGCCTGCGCCAGCAGGTCAGCCACCTGCTCCATATCCGCAGGGGAAGGTGACGGAGGGGTCAGCTTGATTGCGGGCAGATCGGGCGTGTCGGTTGGTTCGGCCAGCATATCCTCGGGCAAGGCCAGCGCCACTGGACCGGGCCGCCCGGACAGTGCCGTGCGGAAAGCACGGTTGAGATATTCTGGAATGCGGGCGGGATCGTCGATTTCGGCCACCCATTTGACCATATGACCCAGATAGCGGCGATAATCGACCTCCTGAAACGCTTCTTTGTCACGATGGGCGCGTGGGATCTGCCCGATAAGCAGGATCAGCGGGGTCGAGCCCTGCTGGGCGGTATGCACCCCGATCGAGGCATTGGTCACCCCCGGACCCCGGGTGACAAAACACACACCCGGCTTGCCGGTCGCATCCGAGTAAGCCGCCGCCATGAAGGCCGCGCCGCCCTCTTGCCGGGTGGTGTAGTATTTCAGCGTGTTCGAGCAATCATGCAGCGCATCCAACGCGGCCAGATAGCTTTCGCCGGGCACGCCAAATATGGCTTCGACCCCGTTGACCCGCAGCATATCGATCAGCACCTGTCCGCCTGTCCGCATGGCGATCACTCCTCTCGTTCCGTATTCATTCTTTGCCAACCTTAAGTTTGGCTGGAAATTGAAAATCTCGCACCGGGGCTGAAGCGAATTCACCCCGAAAACCGGTATTGCCCGGTAAAGCAATGGGCCACCGGTCCGGTCATCTCGGCCACCTCGTCAGACCGGATGCGGATTGTGACTTTTCCGGCGGGCATTTGAACCTGAACCTCTGACTGGTCGGTGCGGCCCGATAGCCGCGCCGCCTGCACCGCCGCACAGGCACCCGAGCCGCAGGCCGTGGTCAGAACGCCGGGGCGTTCATAAACTGACAGCCGCATCTGGGATGGGGACAGCATCTGAACCAGACCCACATTGACACTTTCGACAAAAATCGGGTTGGCCATGATATCCGGGGCCAAGGCTGTCAGATCCACTGCATCCAGATCGTCCGTGAAATACACCGCATGAGGATTGCCGATGCTTACGCCCACCGGGTTTTGCAGCGGCCCGTTACCCACGGGCAATGCCATCATGTCTTGCGGTGTACTCAGTGGCATCGCCTGCCAGTCCTGCGTCAATGCCCCCATCTCCACCTGCACCAGATGATCCCCGCGGCGCCTGGCGCGCAGGGGGCCAACCCTGGTGGACAGGGTGATCTCGTCAGCCCCGGCCTCCTCCAGCAGCAACCAGGCCACGCAGCGGGTGGCGTTGCCGCAGGCCTGTACCTCGGTCCCGTCGATGTTGTAGATCCGCAGATCGGCAATCACTTCAGGCCGGTCTGACGGTTCCAGAACCACAAGCTCATCCGCGCCCACACCCACCTTCGGGTCGCAAACCCAGATGATCTCTTCGGGCGTCCGGCCATAGGGCGTGGTTCGGGCGTCCACGATCACAAAGTGATTGCGTAGACCCTGCATCTTTACGAATTCAGGCATGGGCTTAATGTTGCAGAATCTGGCTCAGGAAGGATTTGGTGCGTTCGCTTTGCGGATTGTCGAAGAAGTTCACGGGATCGTTTTCTTCGATGATCTGACCTTCATCCATAAAGATCACGCGATCAGCGACCGCCTTGGCAAAGCCCATCTCGTGCGTCACGCACACCATCGTCATCCCGTCGCGGGCAAGGCTGACCATCGTATCCAGAACCTCTGACACCATTTCAGGGTCCAGGGCCGAGGTCGGTTCGTCAAACAGCATCACCTTGGGGTTCATGCACAGCGACCGGGCAATGGCCACACGCTGCTGCTGGCCGCCTGACAGTTGGCCCGGAAATTTGTCAGCCTGCTCGGGAATACGCACTCGTTCGAGATATTTCATCGCCGTTTCGCGCGCCTCGGCTTCGGGCACACCGCGCACCCACATCGGCGCGGCCATCAGGTTTTGCAAGACCGACAGATGCGGGAACAGGTTGAAGTGCTGGAACACCATGCCAACTTCCATCCGAACCTTGTCGATATCCTTCATCTTCTGGTGCAGCTCGATCCCGTCGACGATGATCTGCCCTTCCTGATGCGCCTCAAGCCAGTTGAGTGTGCGGATCATGGTGGATTTACCCGAACCGGACGGCCCGCAGACGACGATCCTGTCGCCTTTGTTGACAGTAAAATTGATATTCCGCAGCGCGTGGTAGTTGCCATACCATTTGTTGACGTCGCGCATTTTGATGATGGGCTCTGCCATGACGCGGCCTCCTAATGGCTTTTGGTGCGGAAGTGACGCTCGATCCGGCCCTGGATCAGCTCCAGACACATCGACAGCATCCAATAGATCAGTGCAGCGGTGATCAACA
>NZ_JBXWSF010000049.1:0-28828 GCF_059613285.1 Ruegeria sp. BHSB058
ATGGCGACCGGCTTGGCGGTTCTGAATACGATTTTGCCGATAGTGCGTGGCCAACGGATCGGTTTGTTCGCGGGGTCTGGTGTTGGAAAATCCACGTTGCTGGCCACTCTGGCCAAATTCATGCAGGTCGATGTAGTGGTAGTCGCGCTGATTGGAGAACGCGGCCGCGAAGTCAATGAATTCGTAGAAAAGGCGCTCGGGGTTCAAGGTATGGCTCGCACCGTTGTCGTTGCGGCTACGTCAGATCAACCGGCTTTGGCGCGCAGGCGTTGTGCTTGGGCGGCTATGTCGGTTGCCGAATTTTTCAGAGATCAGGGGCTGAGTGTTCTGTTCCTTGCCGATTCGGTGACCCGGTTCGCCGAAGCACACCGTGAGGTCGCAACAGCAAGCGGAGAAGTTCCCGCGCTGAGGGGTTATCCCCCATCGGTAACTTCATTAATTGCGGGGTTATGCGAACGTGCAGGGCCGGGGACATCTGAGCAAGGGGATATCACCGCCGTTTTCAGCGTGCTTGTTGCGGGATCGGATATGGATGAACCCATTGCTGATATCCTACGGGGCACTCTAGATGGCCATGTTGTGCTCAGTCGCGATATCGCGGAACGCGGACGCTTCCCAGCCATTGACGTCTCTCGTTCAATCTCCCGCAGCCTGCCCGAGGCAGCCAGCCCTGAAGAGAACGAAATCATTGCCGAAGTACGCAAACTGCTTGGTCGTTACGAGCAATCCGAAGTCTTGGTCAAGGCGGGCCTTTATAACGAAGGTTCCGACCTTCAACTGGATCAAGCCATTCGAGTTCATGGCGAGCTTGATGCTTTTTTTGCCAAGGCCGACGCCAACGATCCCAATGATAGCTTCGAGCGGCTTTCGCTGATTTTGAGGCGCTCCAGATCCGGCCAGGCAAGGTAGATCCGTCCAAACAGTTTACTGACATTTTTAAATATTATGATGGCATTAATGTTCGCGCTGCTATCCCTTCCGTTGGGTGATACAAGGTGGTGGAGATGGGTGCGCGATCAAATACGGCGCCAATCATCATCAAGAAGAAGCGCAGCGTAGGTGGCGAAGGTCACCACGGAGGCGCGTGGAAAGTCGCATACGCGGATTTCGTGACGGCTATGATGGCCTTCTTCATGTTGATGTGGCTGTTGAATGCAACAACTGAAAAACAACGAAAAGGTCTGGCGGACTATTTTTCGCCAACCATCCAGGTAAACCCCATATCGGGCGGAGGTGATGGCGCTTTTGGTGGCGAAAGCATGTTTTCAGAGAAGACCCTTGTCATGGATGGGTCGGGCGCAACACGCCGCAATCCGGCGGACGCAATGCGCGCGCGCGGTTCGAGCGGCGTGAACCGGATGGGCGCCGACCCGAAGAACACCGAAGATTTCGCCACGCTTCAAGCCAGGTTGATGGGAAGAAGCGGTGAAAGCCTTTTATCCAAGAAACAGTTGGAACATATCGTGACGAAAGTCACTGACGAGGGGCTGGTCGTCGAGTTGTTCGCCACGGAAAGCGCTCCGTTGTTTGATGGAGATACGGATGAGCCGACCCAGTTGATGCGAGATCTGATCCGAGCGGTGGCAAGATCGTCTGACGTAGTAACCAATGAGATTGCCGTTGGCAGCCACGTTCGGGCCTATCCTGTGACCCTCGCTAACAATCCGACTTGGGATTTGTCCTCGACGCGCGCCAGTCAGACACGACTAATTCTGGGACGGTTCGGCGTTAAACCTGAGCGCATTCAGAGAGTCATCGGGCATGCTGACAGAAAACCGGTGGAAGAAAACCCGATGGCTGCACGCAACAATAGGATCGAAATCATATTCCTACGACACTGATAGCTCGGGATAGCACGCATTTTTCCTATTAGCGCGTTGTTAAGTTCCCGTGCGCTAAACGTTGCATCACAGTCCAACAAACGGAAGCAGAAAGGCGCCCTGATGACCATTTCCTCTTCACTGAATGCTGGTGTCGCGGCGCTGAAAGCCAACGCCAATAAGCTGGCCACCATTTCCGACAACATTGCGAATTCTTCGACCTTTGGATACAAAAGGGTCGAAACAGATTTCCACTCCATGGTTACTTCGAGTTCCGGTGGCGCTTATTCTGCTGGTGGTGTTCGCACGACGAGCCAACGGTTGATCGATCAGCGAGGTTCACTGGTCACAACCAACAATTCCACGGACTTGGCAGTGCGTGGGCGCGGTATGTTGCCCGTCGCACCAAGTTCGCAGATTTCGTCGGACGCGACTGAAATGTTGCTGGCAACAACGGGTTCGTTCCGAACTAATGAGGAAGGGTATCTGGTCACGGAATCGGGGCTTGTATTGTTGGGCTGGCCCGCTGCCCCAGATGGGTCGATTCCGAACCTTCCACGGGACACCCCTGCTGGCTTGCGACCCGTGCAATTGAGTGTAAACCAGCTTTCAGGCTCTCCGACGACGCAGATGACACTTAGAATGAATTTGCCCGCAACTGGAACCGAGGCGGGCTCTTCAGGCGACACGCAGCCGCTGTCAGTGGAGTATTACGATAACCTTGGTAAATCGGAAAACGTCAACATCGAGCTGATTCCAACCATTCCCGCATCGGGTGTCAGCAACGAGTGGACTATGTTCCTGCGCGATTCTGGGTCGGGTGGGGCGTTGATCGGAGAATACACGCTGACGTTCGATGATAGTCGCACGACTGGTGGGACGCTTGCCAGTGTTACCACAGTGTCGGGCGGTGCGTACGACCCGTCGACAGGCAGTGTTTTGGTAAATGTTGCCGGCGGGCCGATGGAGATCAACATCGGACAGTTGGGAGATTCGAATGGGATCACCCAACTGTCCGATACGTTCGCACCTGTTTCGATTACTCGTGACGGATCCGCCGTAGGCACGATGACCAGCGTGGAGGTAGATGAAAACGGATTTGTCTATGCCTTCTATGACACTGGCGTCAGCCGCCGCGTCTTTCAGATCCCGCTCGTTGACGTACCAAATCCAAACGGGTTGAACGCATTAGACAGTCAGACCTATTCTCCGTCTCGCGAGAGCGGCACGTACTTTCTTTGGAATGCAGGTGAAGGCCCCACTGGAGACCTCATTTCCTTTGCGCGTGAAGAATCGACCACCGATGTGGCGACTGAGCTGACCGCCATGATCCAGACGCAACGAGCCTATTCATCCAGCGCCAAAGTCATTCAAACGGTCGACGAAATGTTGCAGGAGACGACGAATATCAAGCGTTGAAGCCCGTGAGCATGAAGGAACTTAGAAATGAATCTTTCCACGGCATTTCAGAGCGCGCTTAGTGGCCTAACCGCCGCCAGTCGCGGGGCTGCAGTTGTCTCGGACAATATTTCGAACGCCCTGACTCCTGGGTACTCTCGACAATCAGTAGAGCTGGAGAGCAGTTCAATATCTGGTAATGGGGTTAAGATTGTTGGCATTACGCGGCACAGCGATCCAGTCTTGACGGCAAATCGAAGAATGGCTGACGCCAGCCATGCCAGTTCATCCATTCTTGGTGGATTCTTCAGCTCCTTCGAGAAACTTGTTGGAACGGGGGATGATTCTTACTCTATTGCGAACCGGCTAGCGAATCTGGAAAGCAGCCTTATCGCGGCGGCCAGTGATCCCGGTTCCGCGACCCGTCTTGATCAGGTTGTGATAAACGCTCGTAATCTGAGCGATGGCATAAATCGCGCTGCTGCCGGAATACAGGCTCTTCGATCGGATGCAGACCGGCGTATAGGGCAACAGGTTGACAGATTAAATTCGGCGCTCAAGGGGATCGAAGCGCTCAACGCGCGAATCCCCGCAATACTGAACTCCGGAGGACGCATTTCGGGTCTTCTCGATCAGCGGCAGACATTAGTTGACACGGTCAACGAAATAATTCCTGTCAGGGTCATCAATAGGGAAAACGAGCAGGTTTCTCTCTATTCGAATGGGGGGGCAATTCTTTTGGAAGGTCATGCAGCTGAGTTTTCCTTTTCAGTTACAGGGGCGACTCTTTCACATATGACAATCGAGAATGATTTGCTGTCGGGATTAGAGATCAATGGCACTCAGGCTCGGATATCGGGGGAGAACTCCTCGATTCCCGGCGGCAGCCTTGCGGCATTGTTCGAAATTCGTGACGATATCGCCATCGAGGCGCAGGCGGATCTGGATATTTTGGCTCGCGACCTGATTGAGCGGTTCGAGGCACCAGGGCTGGATTCGACACTTGGCGTAACCGATCCGGGGCTGTTCACCGACAATGGCAGCAGGTTCGACGCCGCAATTGAAACCGGTTTGGCCGGTCGAATTCAATTGAACCCCGTCGTTGACCCCGTCATTGGCGGCCACAGCTGGAAGCTGCGAGATGGCCTCTATGCCGCAGTACCAGGGGAGCAAGGCGATGCCAGGCTTTTGCACAGATTTTCGGATGCACTGAGCAGCACTCGGGTCCTTCCATCTTCCCGGTTCGGCACTGGCGAAATGTCCGCCGCCGAGATCAGCGCAGCCTTGTTGTCAAAAACCGGACAAAGCGTCCATACAACTGGCGCTCGAGCTGCATATTTTGCGGCCTCGAAACTCGAGATGCAACGCATTGAGAGTGAGCAAGGCGTGGACACCGATGCGGAACTGCAGAATCTGATGAGGATCGAGCAATCCTATTCGGCCAATGCGAGGATGATCCAGGTTTTGGATGAATTAATGGAAACTCTTTTGAGGTTGTAAGGCATGGTTATGAACACGATTGGTGATCTTGCCCGAGGGTTGTCGCTGCAATCCCGCAGCACCGTGATAAAGCAGCAGATTGAAACGCTCTCCTACGAGTTGTCATCGGGCCGGGTATCGGATCTGTCCGCAAAGCTAAGGGGTGACTATTCGCAGATCGTGGACCTCGACCGCATGCTGGAGCGACTTGATGGCTTTCGAGTTGTCACATCTGAAGCTGGACTGCTTGCCGCCGGAATGCAGGGAAGCCTGACGGTCATCAATGATAGTGTATCTAGGTTATCTGCGTCACTCCTTTCTTTTGGTTCTTCCAATCAAGCTGTCACTTACGAACAGGCAAGTGTTCAGGCGCGGAATGATCTGGAAACTGTGATATCGACACTTAATACGCAGGCCGGTGGGCGTTCTCTTTTTTCGGGAATGGCGACGGACACGGTACCGCTTGAAGCGACCGAAACACTTCTGTCAGCGCTGCGCGCCGAAGTCTCCGGATCGGCGACTGCTCATGAAGTCCAGCAGGCCGCGAGCGATTGGTTTGATGACCCTGCCGGTTTTCGGGCCGTTATGTATCGTGGATCTGAAAACAGCTTGGCACCGATGCGCGTATCGGAAACCGATCAGATAAGTCTTTCCTCAACGGCGGATGACAAGGTGTTTCGGGGTGTATTGCGCGCGATGGCTTTAGCCGCATTGGCGTCCGACTCAGCTTTGGGGTTGCCGAAGGGTCAGCAAGCCGAGCTTCTCAAGTCCATGGGAGAAGACTTGACCAACACGAATGATGCCGTCCTGAACACGCGAGCAGAGATCGGAACAGCCGAGGCACGCGTGGAACAAGCTGTGATCAGAAACTCCGTTACTCAAGCCAGCTTAGAATACACGAAGGGCAATTTGATTGGTGCGGATCCATATGAAACTGCAACACGACTTCGAGAAGCACAGTTTCAGCTTGAGGCTTTGTATTCGGTCACGGTTCGAAATTCCAATCTTTCACTGGTGAATTTTCTGAGATGAGGCTTCTTCTATTTCTTATAGTTTTGCTGATGCCAGATCTTTCTGGGGCGAATTCGATCCGGCTCAAGGATCTGGTTGATTTCGATGGAGTTCGAGGAAACGATTTGATCGGATACGGACTGGTGGTTGGACTGAATGGCACAGGTGACGGGTTGCGGAACTCGCCCTTTACCGAAGAAATCATGTCGAACATTCTCGAGCGTCTGGGTGTCAATGTAACCGGTGAGCAATTTCGCCCGAAAAACGTGGCGGCAGTTTTGGTAACAGCAAGCCTGCCCCCATTTTCGCGGGTCGGCAGCCAGATCGACGTGACAGTTTCAGCTATTGGAGATTCCAAAAGTCTGTTGGGTGGCACATTAATCATGACGCCGCTGAATGCCGCAGATGGTCAGATATATGCAGTCGCCCAGGGTACTGTTCTAGCTGGTGGGGCGGCTGTAGAAGGAGAGGCGGCCTCCATTGTTCAGGGTGTGCCCACTTCTGGTGTTATTCCCGCTGGCGCGCGGGTCGAGCGAGAGATTGAGTTTGATCTGAACACTCTGACGCAGCTTCGATTGGCGTTACGCGAACCTGATTTTACCACCGCGGGACGGATTGAGGTAGCTATCAACCGCGAATTCAACAACAGAGTTGCGATCATGCGCGATTCCGGCACAGTGCAACTTGATATTTCCGCAACGCGGACTTTATCCACAGCCCATGCCATAGGTCGGATAGAAAACATCCTTGTGGAACCGGAGCGTAAGGCACGTGTCGTGGTCGATCAGAGGTCCGGAACAATCGTCTTGGGTGATGACGTTCGGATTTCGCGTGTCGCGGTGTCTCAGGGAAATCTGACACTTCGCGTCGAGGAATCGCCGATTGTCGTGCAACCAAACCCTTTTGCGGACGGCCAAACCGTAATCGTGCCGCGTACGACGGCCGACATCGAAGAGGATGAAGGTACGCGGCTAGCTGAAGTTCCTGACACTACTTCGCTAACGGATGTGATTACAGGATTAAATGCATTGGGTGTCTCGCCGCGGGACATGATTGATATCTTGAAAACCATTAAGGCAGCGGGCGCGTTGCATGCGGAATTCGTGGTTCGCTGAAGTTGCCGACATTCGCGTGGCTCAATAGGCGAAAACGGCGACCGTCGTCTCCTGCTGTGGCCCCAATGACCCAAAAGTGACATCTTGCGGTCAATCTGCCAGCGAAACCCATAAAACACGGGCATCCTCTTTGCTGGTCGACACGCAGCCGTGTCCCATGCCGCTGTCATAGTAAACGGAATCCCCGGCTTTCATTTGAAGAGGGCGATAGTGTTCAGTGTAGAGCGTCACCTCGCCGCTGAGAACGAACATAAACTCCTCACCGCGATGGCGCACCCAGTTGTCGAATTCCGTCACGTCTCGGGCTTTGATCGTACTGATATAGGGCAGCATTCGTTTGCTGGTCAGCTCCGTGCACAGCAACTCGTGGTCGTAGGTTCGGGTTTCCTGATGCTCCCCGCCTCTAGAGCGAGTGAAATCGCGCCGGCCCGAGATATCGCTTTGGGCGGATTGAACAAAGAGCTGAGGTGTTTCTAACTCCAGTGTCTGCATCAGCCGTCGGATGATTTCAAAACTCGGGCGTGTTTGGTTGTTTTCGATCTTCGACAGAGTAGATCGCCCGATCGCAGCCGCCTTAGCCGCCTCTTCCAGAGTCAGCCCTTTTTCTTTTCGGGCATCGCGAATCATTTTCCCAAGTGTTTCGCCATCTGGCGCTTCAATTGCTTCGGTTACGATGCCGGTTTCTTCGGTTTGAACGGGTTCCATTGTCAAAATCCCCTTTTCTCACCATCACTTTAGCTTTGATGTATGCGCCAGTCAAAATTTCCTGATGAAATCAAATGTTGATTTCAAGAAAAAAGTTTCCTATAGGAGACATGCCATCGCATACAGTGATGAAATCCCTAATTCAGACCTTGTTTTCGGAGGGAAAACAATGAGCACTTACGATCTAGTGGTCATCGGCGGCGGACCCGGCGGGTATGTGGCGGCAATTCGTGCCGCACAGTTGGGAATGAAGGTCGCCTGCGTTGAAGGTCGGGGCGCATTGGGCGGCACTTGCCTTAACGTTGGATGTATTCCCTCCAAAGCGTTGCTGACCTCTTCGGCCAAATATGCCGAACTCTCGCATATCTCCTCCCACGGTATTGCGGTCGAGGAGGTCAGTATTGATTTGCGGGTGCTTATGGGGCGCAAAGATAAGATTGTTGACGATCTAACCAAGGGGATCGCTTTTCTTTTCAAGAAGAACGGAGTCGACCTGATTGAGGGGTGGGCCTCGATTCCGGCGCCGGGACAGGTATCCGTCGGAGGAAACATCTTCCACGCAGATAGAATTCTAATAGCAACCGGATCAGAGCCGACGCCGTTGCCGGGAATCGAAATCGACGAGCAGGATATTCTCAGTTCGACCGGGGCGTTAGCGCTCGAAGAAATTCCAGATCACCTAGTCGTTGTCGGGGCGGGTGTCATTGGGTTGGAGTTGGGGCAGGTCTGGGCGCGTCTGGGTGCCAAAGTCACTGTTGTCGAATACCTGGATCGGGTTTTGCCAGGTGTCGATAGTGAAATTGCAAAGTTGGCACAAAGAGCGTTAAGCAAGCGCGGCCTTAAGTTTCAACTGGGTCGTGCTTTGAAGTCGGTTAAGAAGACTGGCGATTGTTTGACTTTGACCCTAGAGAGGGTTGGTAAGGACAAGCAGGAAGAGCTGGTAGCAGACAAGGTTCTGATCGCGGTTGGCCGCCGTCCCGTAACGCGCGGATTGGGGCTGGAGGAGCTAGGCGTTGTAACAAACGCGCGTGGCTACATTGAGGTCAACAATGCGTTTGAAGCCTCGGTTCCTGGACTTTATGCCATTGGCGATTGTGTGCCTGGACCGATGCTGGCCCATAAGGCGGAAGAAGACGGCGTTGCTTGCGTTGAAATGATGGCGCGGCAGGAAGCGCATGTGGACTACAATAAGGTTCCCGGAGTGGTTTATACCGATCCCGAAGTCGCATCCGTTGGCCAGACCGAAGAAGCACTGAAAGAAGCTGGTACAGAATACAGTGTTGGCAAATTCGTATTCATGGCCAATTCTCGCGCGCGTTCAACGGGTGAAACGGACGGAGCAGTCAAGATCTTGGCCGGACCGGATGGCAGAATTCTGGGTGCCCATATCTGTGGTGCGCACGGAGGCGACCTGATTGCCGAGCTCGTTCTAGCGATGACTAAGGGCGTGACGGTGGCCGAAGTGGCGGCAACCTGCCACGCTCATCCGGCGATGGGTGAGGCAGTTAAGGAAGCATGCCTTGACGCCATGGGCCGCGCCATCCACGCGTGAGGACCTGATCGATGAATGTTCCCCGTTTGCGCCATCCCGAGAAAGCCAGAAAGGTTGACAGCGCGATTCCGCGCAAACCGGAGTGGATTCGCAAGAAAAAGATCGAAGGCAGCGAGTACTATAAAACCCGCCGCCTGATGCGGGATCATGAACTGGCAACAGTTTGCGAAGAGGCTGCTTGCCCCAATATCGGCGAATGCTGGTCCAAACGGCACGCAACTATGATGATTATGGGCGAGGTCTGCACACGCGGATGTTCGTTCTGCAACGTATCTACTGGCCGTCCCGACGCGCTGGACGCCTTTGAACCCGGTCGTGTTGCGGCGGCGGTCAAGAAGCTGGGCCTGCGCCACGTCGTCATCACTTCGGTCGATCGCGACGATCTGGCCGATGGTGGGGCCGAGCATATTGCCCAGACCATTCGGGCGGTACGCCACCAGAACCCGGGCACCACAGTCGAAGTTCTGACCCCCGATTTTCTGGGCAAGGGCGACGCCGCCAAGGCAGTTTTTGACGCCGCGCCGGACGTGTTCAACCATAATCTGGAAACCGTGCCGCACCTATATCCGACCGTCCGTCCCGGCGCGCGGTATTACACGTCGCTGCGGTTGCTGGATGACGCCAAGCGTGCCAAACCCGAAATATTCACTAAATCCGGCCTGATGGTGGGCTTGGGAGAAACGCTCGCGGATGTGCGTCAGGTCATGGATGACCTGCGGGTTGCGCAGGTCGATTTCCTGACCATTGGTCAATATCTGCAACCAACTCCGAAACACCATCCAATTGACCGGTTCTGGACACCGGACGAGTTCGCCCAACTGGAACAGATTGCCCGGTCCAAGGGCTTTTTGCACGTGTCAGCAACTCCACTGACCCGGTCGTCGTTCCACGCGGACGAAGATTTCGCTGCTCTCCGGCAGGCCCGTCAGCGGGCCATCGCCAAAGGGGCATAAACCAAACGCAAATGGGAGGGAAACCATGGAAGCGTTAAATTCAATCGTAGGGGCCATCAATGGCGTCGTGTGGGGGCCGCTGATGCTGGTTCTCATCCTTGGCGTCGGCTTCTTCTTGCAGGTCGGTCTGAAGTTCATGCCGATCCTGCGCATTGGCACGGGCTTCAGCCTGCTGTTCAAAGGCCGTGAAGGGCAGGGCGAAGGCCAGATCAGCCCCTTCAACGCGCTGATGACGTCGCTGTCGGCAACCATCGGTACCGGTAACATCGCCGGTGTGGCCACTGCTGTCTTCCTGGGCGGTCCGGGCGCCTTGTTCTGGATGTGGATGACCGCCCTGGTGGGCATGGCCACCAAATATGCCGAGGCTGTCTGCGCGGTGAAATACCGCGAGAAAGACGAACTGGGCAACTATGTTGGCGGCCCGATGTACTACATCAAAAACGGTCTTGGCGCGAAATGGGCCTGGCTGGGCGTTGCATTTGCCCTGTTCGGCGCGATTGCTGCCTTCGGCATCGGCAACGGCGTGCAGGCAAACGGTGTGGCTCAGGTTCTGGAATCGAACTTTGGCCTGAACACCTCGGTCACGGGTGTTGTTCTGATGGTTCTGACCGCAGCTGTTATCCTGGGCGGCATCACCCGCATCGGCGCGGTTGCCGGTAAACTGGTTCCGTTCATGGCAATTGCCTACATCGCTGCCGGCCTGCTGGTTCTGCTGATCAACATCGGCAACATCGGTTCCGCCCTGTCGCTGGTCTTTACCTACGCCTTCACCCCGTCGGCCGCCGAAGGCGGATTTGCCGGTGCGGCTGTGTGGATGGCAATTCGCTTTGGCGTGGCACGTGGTGTGTTCTCGAACGAAGCCGGTCTGGGTTCGGCACCGATTGCACACGCGGCAGCCGAGACCAAAGGCCCGGTCAATCAGGGTCTGATTGCGATGCTGGGTACGTTCATCGACACGATCATCGTGTGCTCGATTACCGGTCTGGCGATCATCTCGTCTGGTGCGTGGACATCGGGTGAATCCGGTGCGGCGCTGACCTCGCTAGCGTTTGAGTCCACATTGCCGGGTATCGGTGGTTCGATCATCGCCATCGCTCTGTCGATCTTTGCCTTCACCACCATCCTTGGCTGGTCTTTCTACGGCGAGAAATGCGTTGAGTTCCTGCTGGGCGTGAAATCCCTGCTTCCCTACCGCATCCTTTGGATCATTGCGATCTACTTCGGCGCAACTGCGGATCTGGGCTTCATCTGGCTGCTGGCCGATACGCTGAACGCCATGATGGCCATTCCGAACCTGATCGCCCTGGCCCTGCTGAGCCCGATCGTCTTCAAGTTGACGAAAGAGTTCTTTGCCAGCGGCGGCAAATCGGAAGAACCCGGCGGAACACCTGCCGAATAACTGTCGGCAGGGGGCCGTGGTGGCCCCCTGCCTCCTTAAAGCGAATTCCTACTATCGAGGAGATGACCGATGGCCACAAAGATACTGCTGCCGATTGATCACACCGATGAACGGTCGTGGAAAAAGGCACTGCCGCTAGCCCTGGAACAGGCGAAATTTTATGGTGCCGAACTGCATGCTGTTTCGGTCGTTCCCGAGATTATCAAGTTGCCTAACCTTCCGGAAAATTATGGTCACGGCGCTAAAGAGCACGTGAGAAAAGCTGTGCAGGCCGTACTGGCTAGTGGTAGCGCTGTCGACGTGACAGTTCATATTGAGGAAGGCAGCGTGTATCGTGAAATCCTCAAGCTTGCCCACAAGGGTGCGTTTGATCTTATCGTGATGGCTTCGGCAGAGGGTGATTTTCCAAACTTCGAGATCGGGCCAAACCTTGCCCGCGTTGTTCGAAACGCTCATTGTTCGGTCATGGTCGTTCGCGGCTGAACCGGATCAGATATTGAAAGGCTTTTGTTATGACCGACGCGCCCAAACGCACCCCGCTTTACGATCTGCACGTGGAACTAGGCGGCAAGATGGTCGACTTTGCCGGCTGGGAAATGCCGGTCCAATATCCCATGGGAATTATGGGTGAGCACAAGCAATGCCGAGAAAAGGCAGCAGTTTTTGACGTTTCTCACATGGGTCAAGTGATCCTTAGGGGCGAAAATGTGGGCGAAAAGCTCGAAACATTGTGCCCTCAGGCTTTTGCGACACTGAAAGAAGGCAAGGCACGTTACGGTTTTTTTACCACCCAGGATGGCGGCATCATGGACGACTTGATCGTGTCGAACGCAGGTGATCACTACTTTGTCGTTGTGAACGCCGCGTTGCGCCACCAAGATATCCCGCATATGGCGGCAAATCTGGAAGGTGTAGAAGTAACCGAACTATTCGACCGTGCGCTAGTCGCAGTGCAAGGTCCGAAGGCCGAAGATGTGGTGGGTGCACTCTGCTCCGCTGCCCGTGACCTGAAGTTCATGGAGACAACGCTCGGAGAGATCAACGGCGTCGAATGCCGCATTTCTCGTTTGGGGTACACCGGTGAAGATGGCTATGAAATCTCGATCCCCGAAGACAAGGCCATCGAAATCACCAAAGCTTTTCTTGCACATGAAGATTGCGAACCGGCTGGCCTTGGAGCACGAGATAGCCTTCGACTAGAAGCCGGGCTTTGTCTTTACGGCAACGATATCGACCAATCGACCTCGCCGATTGAAGCGTCGCTGAGCTGGGCAATCCAGAAACGTCGCAAGGAAGAGGGTGGCTTTCCGGGAGCTGCGCGCATTCAAAAGGAACTGGCCGAAGGCGCCACGCGCAAGCTGGTCGGGATCAAACCGGAAGGGCGAGCGCCAGCACGCCAGGGCGTGGAAATCCAATGTGCCGAGGGCAACCCCATCGGACAGATCACCTCGGGCGGATTTGGCCCAACTGTGGGCGGCCCGGTCGCAATGGGTTATGTCTCGGCGGGTCATGGTGAACCAGGTGAGAAAGTGAACCTCATCATTCGTGGCAAAGCGCAAACTGCGGAAATCGTGGCATTGCCTTTCGTCACACAGAACTACAAGCGTTAAGCCAGGAGAGAAAGCAATGGCAACCTATTACTCGGAAGAGCATGAATGGATCACGGTCGAGGGCGACGTCGCCACTCTGGGCATTACACAACACGCCGCGGATCAATTGGGAGAAGTAGTTTTCGTTGAACAGCGTGACGTTGGAGAAGAGTTCGAGAAGGGCGGCGAAATCGGCGTAATCGAGTCCGTCAAAGCCGCATCGGAGCTCTACGCTCCGGTAGATGGTGAAATCGTAGAGGTAAATGAAGTATTTGCCGACAATCCCGGCGCGCTCAACGAAAGCCCCGAAGCCGACGCGTGGATCTACAAGATCAAGGTAACAGATGCTTCACAGCTCGAAGACCTGATGGATATTGACGCATATAAAGCGTTGATCGGTTGATCGCCGCGACATTTCCAAGATTTCCCGGCGGCTGGATCTGCCGGGTTCAAATTTCGCAACAGGAGTGCTGAAATGGCCTTCAAACTGACCGATTACGAAGCATATGACTTTGCCAATCGCCGTCATATCGGACCATCCCCACGTGAGATGGCCGACATGCTCAAGGTGATTGGCTTCAAGACGCTGGATCAACTGATCGACGCCACGGTGCCCCCGGCAATTCGCATGAAAGAGCCGCTGGATTGGGGTCCGGCAATGACCGAGCGCGATGCACTGTTTCACATGCGCGAAGTAGCGTCCAAGAATAAGGTTCTGACGTCTTTGATCGGGCAAGGCTACTATGGCACCACGACACCGGCGCCGATCCTGCGAAATATTCTGGAAAACCCGGCGTGGTATACGTCCTACTCGCCCTATCAGGCAGAAATCTCGCAAGGTCGTCTTGAGGCGTTGCTGAACTACCAAACCATGGTCAGCGACTTGACTGGGTTGGATATCGCGAATGCATCCCTGCTGGACGAGGCGACCGCCGCAGCCGAGGCTATGACGATGGCCAAGCGAGGTGGGCGATCCAAGGCCAACAATGCGGCGTTCTTTGTTGACAAGAATTGCCACCCGCAGACCATCGCGGTAATCAAGACTCGCGCGCAACCGTTGGGCATCGACGTCCAGGTGGCTGATCCCGATGATCTGGATCCGGGTGCCGTATTTGGAGCGATCTTCCAGTATCCCGGTACCTATGGTCACGTGCGTGATTTCACGAAGGAAATCGCTGCCCTGCATGAGCACAAGGCGATTGCCATTGTTGCCGCAGACATCTTGGCATTGGCCCTTCTGAAGTCGCCCGGCGAAATGGGGGCGGATATTGCAGTGGGATCGACCCAGCGTTTTGGCGTTCCGATGGGTTATGGCGGGCCGCACGCGGCTTACATGGCGACGTCCGACGCTCTCAAGCGTTCGATGCCAGGTCGTATCATTGGCGTTTCGGTCGATGCTCGCGGCAACAAGGCCTACCGTCTTGCACTTCAGGCCCGCGAGCAGCATATTCGCCGCGAAAAAGCAAACTCCAACGTATGCACCGCTCAAGCCCTGCTTGCCGTCATCGCTTCGATGTATGCGGTCTATCATGGCCCGGATGGCATCAAGGCGATTGCCCAATCGGTGCACCGCAAGACGTCGCGTTTGGCCGCCGGATTGGAAGAGCATGGCTTTCAAGTCGAACCGGAGGTATTCTTCGACACCATCACTGTCGAGGTTGGTCACCTGCAGAAGGTTGTTATGGAGGCTGCTGTTGCCCGTGGCATCAACTTGCGCAAGGTCGGCGAAACCAAGGTTGGCATATCGCTTGACGAGCAAACGCGCCCGGAAACCATCGAAGCCGTCTGGGGTGCATTCGGCATCGACAAGAAAGACGATAGCCAAAAGAACCGCATGTACCGCTTGCCCGACTATGCGCTGCGGGAAAGCGAGTACCTGACCCACCCGATCTTCCACCTAAACCGTGCCGAAGCGGAGATCACGCGTTATATGCGCCGTCTCGCTGACCGCGACTTGGCATTGGACCGTGCAATGATCCCGCTTGGATCGTGCACGATGAAGCTGAACGCGACCATCGAGATGATCCCGGTGACCTGGCCGGAATTTGGAAACCTGCACCCGTTCTGCCCAGAGGATCAGGCACAGGGCTATCACGAGATGATAGCGGATCTGAACGACAAACTGTGTCAGATCACCGGCTACGACGCCATCTCCATGCAGCCCAACTCGGGCGCGCAGGGGGAGTATGCCGGTTTGCTGACCATCCGGAACTACCACGCGGCCAAGGGACAAGGGCATCGCAACATCTGCCTGATCCCTACCTCGGCGCATGGCACTAACCCGGCGACCGCCAATATGGTCGGCTATCAAGTGGTACCGGTGAAGTCAGATGACCACGGCAACATCGACATTGCCGATTTCAAGGCAAAAGCCGAGAAACACTCCGATCATTTGGCTGCTTGCATGATCACCTATCCTTCGACGCACGGTGTGTTTGAAGAGACAGTGCAGGCGGTTTGCCAGATCGTTCACGATCATGGGGGTCAGGTCTATATCGACGGCGCGAACATGAACGCGATGGTCGGTCTGGCCCAGCCGGGTAAGATCGGCGGGGATGTAAGCCACTTGAACTTACACAAAACTTTTTGCATCCCGCACGGCGGAGGAGGCCCCGGCATGGGACCGATTGGCGTTCGGTCGCATCTGGAACCCTATCTGCCGGGACATCCTGAGTTGAACCAGGCCATTGGTCCTGTCTCGGCCGCGCCGTTCGGGTCACCGTCGATCCTGCCGGTCAGCTGGGCGTACCTGTTGCTGATGGGCGGCGAGGGTCTAACGCAAGCGACCAAGGTGGCAATCCTGAACGCTAACTACATCGCTGCCAGGCTCAAGGACGCATACAAGGTTCTCTACACTTCAGAATCGGGGCGTGTGGCGCATGAATGCATCCTCGACACACGACCGCTTGCAGAAGATGGAAACGTGACTGTGGACGACATCGCCAAGAGACTTATCGACAGCGGTTTCCACGCGCCGACAATGTCCTGGCCGGTTGCCGGAACTCTGATGGTGGAGCCGACCGAATCCGAGCCAATGGCAGAACTGGATCGTTTCTGTGATGCAATGCTGTCAATTCGACAAGAAGCGCAGGACATTATTGACGGAAAAATAGATCCCGAAAACAACCCACTAAAAAACGCGCCGCATACGGTGCGAGATCTGGTAGGCGAATGGGATCGTCCGTACACGCGGGAACAGGCATGCTTCCCAGCCGGCAGTTTTGTCGTCGACAAGTACTGGTCGCCGGTGAACAGGGTCGACAATGTCTTTGGTGACCGCCATCTGGTGTGCACCTGCCCGCCGATGTCGGATTATGAAGAAGACGCAGCTTAATCTGCTGCGCAGGCGTCCCGTCTAAGTTGCTAGGCGGGACGCATCAATAACCTGCAATGAACCGGCAAACCCGCCGCGCAACTTCCGCTAAATGGAGGGCAATGTGTTCTATTGTGCATCAAATCCCCAAACTTCGGCTCCGGTACGCGGACTCGTGGTGTCGAGTTCTCGAATGACTGCAATTGACGTTATTGTGCCAACTAGCGCGACAGAGGCTTCTGCTCAGATTGTCGTTGACCTTTTTGGAGCTGCGAACGAACTGGTAAAAGGCGCGCCATACGAGATTTCCGTGAGAAAGCTTTCGGCACAACCTGCGGAGGATGCCCGTTACTGGGCCAATCGCACAGTTATTTTTCTCGGGGATATTCATGATCGCTGGCATCTGACTTCGGACGAACGAAATCGAATACATCAGATTCTACGACTCGCAAACAGGTCAGTTTTGATTGGCGGTGCGATCTTTTTGTTATGCGACACCGGATTGCAGGAACGATATTCCGTTGCCATTCACCCCAATTTCGCCGCGGCTGCGGCTGAAGAGCAATTGGTGGAGCGTGTTCCCGGTGCACATTCTGCAACGTCCGGGTCTGTCTGTACTGCCGTTAGCAGTTTTGCTGCCCTGCGGCTGCTACTCGAGTTTGTCGGCGAGGACCACGGCCAATTCACCGCCAGCGCCTTGAGTGACTATCTGGGCTTGAGCGCTGACCCGCGCCAGCAACAAAGCAAGGTCTCGTTGTCGTTGGTGCAACGTGCGCAGGGGGATCGATTGATCGCAGGTTGTCTGGACATTATGCGTCAGCATTTGGAAGAGCCACTGAAGATAGGCGAGTTAGCGGAACAATTGGGCGTCTCCACTCGAAAACTGCAGCGGCGTTTTCTGGATCTGACAGGTTCGGGGCCGCTTACGGCCTATCGCGCCTTGCGAATCGAACGTGCCCGGCAATTGTTGGAGCACACAAGCCTCCCGCTTACAGAAATCGTTGTCGCCACCGGCTTTGGGACATGTTCCAATCTGGCACGCTGGTTTCGCCGGGAATATGGTGAAACACCTCAATCTGTGCGCCGGCGATCATTTCGGGGCAGGCGCGCTTCAAATCACTGATTGGTGTTACCGTGCAACGGTTGATTTTGCGCGGCTCGATATGCCTGAACATAACCGCGAGCGACAGCTCTGACAGCACGACCGATTTTCGCATAAGCCTCGTCCGGAAGATTGGCAAACGATACGCGCGCTGACCAGTTTGGTGCATCAAATCCACCGCCATTCAGCAATACGATAGCGTGATCTTCGGCCAGCTTGAACGCGATATCCAGCGGGTGAACATTCTGCTTGATCCACTGAACTACGTCTTCGCCGACGTACTGACGTAACCAGTACTCGAAGTCGATGATGCCGTAGTAGGCGTCATAGTTATTGCCGAAGGATACATCTATACCGAGCGACTCAGTCAGTAAGTTGAAGCGCCTATGGACGATTTCCATGCAGGCGGCCTGATAAGTCTTTTTGGTATCGACCAGTTCGCAAAGAGAAAACAGGCACATCATCACCTGCTGAGGTAATGACAACCCCGCCGTATGGTTAAGCGCCACATCTCGGCTGTCCGCCACAATACGGTCAATGAAGCGGATTTCTCTCGGATTGAGGCTGAGCGTTCTATAACGTTTGTCCAGTTTTAGTTTCGTTTCTTCCGGCAGCGCAGCCAGTTTTTCGTCCAGGATGTTGTCCTGAGCGACAGCAATCAGGCCCAAGCGCCAGCCGGTACAGCCGAAGTATTTGGAATAGGAGTAAACGCCGATTGTATTGCGGGGCAGGTGCGCGAGAACTGATTGAAAGTCATGAACAAACGTACCGTAAACATCATCTGTCAGGACGATCAGGTCCGGTCGGGTGTTGGTTACCAGATCATCCAGTTTGGCAAGAGTTTTCGAATTCATTGCAACCGAAGATGGGTTGCCTGGGTTGACCAGAAAGAAGGCCTTGATTTTTGGGTCTTTCAGCTTGTCGAGTTCGGCGTCGGAATACTGGAAGCCGTCTTCTTCGCGGGCGGATACGTGAATAGTCACAAGGTTATAGTCTTCAAGCTCCGGCATTTCGAGATAGGGTGTGAAAATCGGCGTTCCCAGAGCAATCGTGTCGCCCGGGTTCAACAGCCGGTTGTTCTTGAGCGCCTTAAAAATATAGCACATTGCGGCCGTGCCGCCTTCGACCGCAAACAAGTCGAACTTTTCGTCTGGGCGGTGGCCGGCGCACATAGACCACATCAGGTATTCATGTGCGACGACGGCGTTATGATGCAATATCCGGTCGGGAACTGGATAGTTGTCACCGATGATCGAATCCGTCAATTCGTGAACAAATGAATCCGGATCGAATCCAAAGGCAGATATTGCATGCGCAACCACCTCTGCCAGTGTGTCCGCGCCCGGCATGCTTGCATTCTCTACCAGCCATTCGCGCAGGCGGTCTGCGCATCCCTGCTGAGCAGGCATGCCGCCAATCCCTGCAGGATCATCCATCACCCGCTTCGCTTCGGTAATTGCGAATTGACCCAAAAGAAAAAAAGCCTCGCGCGGGTGCGTGGCGATCCAGTTAGGATTACCTCGACCTGCGTTCAGGAAGGCATGGCTAGAACGGCGCGAATCCTCGCTGGCCAGTTTTATTAACTCATCCTTGATTTCGAACGGGCTGAGAGCTTCAAAATCGTGCAGATTCAATTGGTCCATTGTTAAATACCTTTTAGAAACGCGCCATCGCGATGACGACGATCATACCGAAAATGGTCAAGAGCGTGTTGCCGATGGCGTAGGGCATACCATAACCCAGTGCAGGGATCCGGCTTTGGGCAGCTTCCTGAATCATGCCCAATGCAGCGGTCGTGGTTCGAACACCAGCACAGGCTCCGAACAGGATCGCCGGATGAAACCTGAAGACATAGTAACCGATATAGACGGAAAAAATCATCGGTACTGATGTAGCAACCACGCCCCAAAGCAAAAGTGCGATGCCTGCCTGACGCAGGCCATCGGCAAAGCCGGGTCCTGCCGAAATTCCCACAACGGCGATGAAAACATTCAGCCCCATGGTGTTCATCAGCCAAAGTGCAGGCGATGGAATGCGCCCGAATGTCGGATGAATAGTGCGCAGCCATCCAAGCAGCAATCCCGCCAACAACGCTCCGCCAGTTGTCGACAGGCTGATGGGCAAACCGTCAAAGACGTAGGTTAGAGTCCCGACCAGACCGCCAAGGAATATCCCCCATCCTACAAAGGCGAGATCCGTTGTTTCCACAGGTCTGTCCGCGTATCCAAGCGCCTTAACCGCAGCCTCCACGTGCCGCTTACTGCCGGTTATTGTCAGGATGTCCCCTCGATGTAACTCTGTCTTGGGCAGAATTGGCAATTCGACCATGTTCCGCGTAATCTTGGTTAGATAGACACCCCGAGCCAACGAGGATTTTCCGAGTGCTTCAAGCTTCTTACCGTGAGCGCGTCGGTTTGTTACCAGAACATCCAGCTTTTCGATCTCGAAGCGCAGCAACTCAGGTACATCTGCTTCCTGCATCGTGTTTTCCAGGTGTTTGACCAATTCAGCGCGGTGACCCGAAAAAACCACAATGTCCCCGGCCTTGAGTTCGGAAGCGGAATCTGCCTCGATAACTTTTCCATCCCTGCGCAAGCGTTCCACAAATATGCGGGTATCGGGCAGCAAGTCGTCCAAGGGCCTGCCTACAAGCGGGCTGCCTTCGGGCATCACGAACGCACGGGCCTCAATCGCGTGATAGGCGAAATGGTCACCCATGTCTTCGCTATCTTCCTGCGCACCGCCCCCCATCTGCTGCTCGTATTCCTTGCAGGCGGCGACAAGGTCGATCTTGAGCAGGCGAGGCCCCAACTTGGCAAGGATCAACGCGGAACCAATGGTTCCATAGATATAGGTCACAGCGTAAGCGATAGGAATCTGGTTGTTGTATTTGGACACATCCTCGCTCGGTAATCCCATTTGAGTGAGTTGTTCGGACGCAACACCAATAGCGGCCGAGATTGTCTGGCTACCTGCGTAGAACCCGGCGGCATAACCGATATCCAGTCCTGCGATTAGTGCTGCCAGAAGTGGAACCAGCAGGCATACGATCAACACGCTTAGGGCAAAAAGGATCTGTCTGAATCCATCGGATTTGAAACCGCGCATGAATTGCGGTCCGACACCATATCCAACCGCAAAAATGAATAGAATGAAGAAGGTCGATTTCAACTCAGGGGCCAACTCGATGCGTGCCTGGCCAATCACAACGGCTGCTAAGAGTGTGGCCGTTACGGTGCCGAGGCTGAAGCCCTTGATGCTTTTTGGACCAATCAGGAACCCGATCCCGATTGACAGAAAAACCGACAACTCAGGATGATCCCGAAGCGTATCCAGAAGCCATTGCATCTTGTTTTCCTCCAAAATTGGAGGCGGTCAGCTTTCCGCCTCCTGTCCTGCTGTCGGCCGGTCCGGCTTGCCATGCACTTTTTCCCGGAACCATTGCGCGATTACGTAGAGAGAGGGGATAATGAAAATTCCGACGAGCGATGCAGCGATCATACCGCCGAAAACCGGCGTCCCGACGCCCCGTCGGGCTAATTCGGAGGCGCCTTCGGCGACGACCAACGGATAGAGGCCCGCAATAAAGGCGAAGCTGGTCATCATGACTGCTCGGAAACGCGCCCTTGCGCCGTCAATGGCAGCCTCGACGATACTCATGCCGTGCTCATAACGCTCCATAGCAAACTCGACGATCAAGATCGCGTTCTTTGCCGCCAAAGCGATCAGAACGACCAGACCGATCTGTGCATATAGGTTGTTTTCCAGCTCAAGCAGCAACAGCGCTCCCATCGCCCCACACATGGCGAAGGTCACCGACAACAGCACTGCTAGTGGGATTGTCCAGCTTTCATAGAGCGCGACGAGGAACAGATAGGCAAACAATACGGCCAGGCCCAAAACAATCTGGGTTTTGCCCGCCGCCTCGATCTGTTGTTGTGCGGTGCCGGTCCATTGATAACTATAACCCTGCGGAAGCGTCTGATTTGCCAGCTGATCCATGGCGGCAATCGCCTCGCCCATCGAATGCCCGGGTGTCGGCCCCCCGGCTATCGTAACCGAGCGGAAGTTGTTATAGCGTACCAAAAATTGTGGCCCCAGGACCAAGTCAGATGTCGCCACAGCTCGGATCGGCACCATATCGCCGTCCTTGTTACGAACGTGGATGCGAGCAATGTCATCTACATGATCACGGAATTGCTGTTCTGCTTGCAGATTGACCTGCCAAGTGCGCCCAAACAGGTTCATGTCATTCACATGATAGCCACCCAGAGTGACCTGCATTGCACGAAATACGGCATCCACGTCCACTCCGAGAGTCTGAAGTTTTTTCCGGTCAAGGTCGAGATGCAGCTGCGGAGTTTGAGCCGAGAATGTTGTATAGACACCGGTCAGGCGCGGGTTTTCGTTGGCGGCGGTGATTAGTCCTTTGGTTGTCGCGCCAAGGTCCAGAACATCGCTGCCTTGTAGATCAAGCAACTGGAACTCGAACCCTGCGCCTGTTCCAAGACCGATGATCGGGGGCAGGTTGAACGGTACAGCAATCCCATCCTCCAGCCCTGCGAACCGGGCACGTACATATCTCAATGATGAACGAACAGATAGCGAAGGGTCGGTTCGTTCTTCGAATGGTTTCATGATGGCAATCGCAAAGCCGCCATTGGATTTGTTCAGCCCGTCGACAAAACTGTATCCTGTTACGGTCATCACGTCCTGTACGCCGGGTGCGCTTTTGAGGATGCTATAAACCTGGTTCATCACCTCGTTCGTGCGATTGACTGAGGCACCTTCAGGCAGAACAACTTCGGTGAAATACGCGCCTTGGTCTTCAACTGGCAGAAAACCGGACGGAGTGATTTTGAACAAAGCCCCGGTACCAAAGATCGCCAAACCGAGAAACAGGATCGCAAGTCCTGCGCGTCGGGCCAGGCGCGTCACGACGAAAGCATACCCATCCCTCGCGTTGTCGATGCGACGGGACAGCCACGCCAACGGACCGCGGCCGGACCCGGAATGGCGTTTCAGCAGCAACGTGCACAAGGCCGGGCTAAGTGTCAGGGCGTTTAGAGCCGAGATCAGCATTGAGAACGAGACCGCGACAGCGAATTGCTGAAACATCGACCCCGTGATGCCCGGAACGAAGGCAACGGGAACAAATACCGAAAGTAATACAAACGTAATGGCGAGGATCGGCGCGGTGATCTGGTTCATCGCTTCACCGGTTGCTTCGGACACCGAAAGATCGGGGCGTTCGGCCATCACCTTTTCAACGTTTTCGATCACGACAATCGCGTCGTCTACAACGATTCCGATCGCCAATACCAGTGCCAGCAAAGACACGGTGTTCAGGCTGAACCCCAGCGCCAGCATGAAGCTAAGCGCACCAATCAGGGATACTGGTACCGCGATCAATGGGATCAGTGCCATTCGGCAACTGCCAAGGAACAGGAATACGACGATGACCACAAGTACAAAGGCTTCGAGAAGTGTTTTGATCACTTCTTCGATGCTGGCTTTGACGAAACTCACCGAACTATACGGTGCGCTCCACTTCACACCTTCGGGAAAGGCATTTGACAAGCTTTTCAGCGCCGCCTCGACCGCTTCAGAGGTGTTCAACGCGTTTGCTCCCGGCGCGAGATAGACGCCGATCATCGCTGTCGGACCCCCATCGAAATGGGCTACCGAATCCTGCGATTGCGCGCCTAGTTGCACGCGCGCGATGTCACCAATCAGGATAAACGATCCATCCGTTTGGGAGCGTACGACTATTTCTTCAAACTCTTCGGCAGACGTTAAACGGCCCTGCGTTTGGATATTGAGCTGAAATACCGGATCATCGGTCATCGGTTGTGCGCCTACACGCCCTACGGCGGCCTGCGTATTCTGCGCCTGTACCGCATTGATCACATCATCGACAGTCAATTGCAGACTCGTCATCTTGTCGACGTCCAGCCAAATGCGCATAGAATAGTTCTGCGCACCAAAGATCACCGCGTCGCCGACCCCGGTTGAACGCTTGATGCTGTCCAGAACGTTGATTGTAGCGAAGTTCGACAAAAATAGAGCATCGTGCTCTGGGTTGTCCGACGTAATCGCGATCACTTCCAGAAGCGCGGTCGATTTTTTCTTGGTGCTGACCCCGGCCCGTGTAACCTCTTCGGGCAAGGACGACAAGGCCAGGCTCACGCGGTTCTGCACGTTGACCGCATTGATGTCGGGGTCGGTGCCCGGCTCAAACGTCACCTGTAGGCTATAGCTTCCATCCGAGCCACTGGTGGACTTCATGTAAAGCATGTCGCTAACGCCCACGACCTGCTCTTCGATGATTTGCGCGACCGTGGCTTCAACCACGTCGGCCCCTGCGCCGGGATAGACCGTCGACACCTGCACTTGTGGCGGCACGATGTCGGGCAACTGTTCAACCGGCAACTGCGTGAGGGAAATCAGACCGGCCAGCGTAATGATAACGGAAATGACGAGGGCGAAGCGCGGCCTGTGAATAAAAAGCTGCGAGATCATCGTCTCAATCCTTGCCGTTGCCCACATCTTCGGATTGAACGACTTCAACCTCGAGACCCGGACGGGCACGTTGAAGCCCCACAGTGATTACCTGATCGCCTGCTTTCAAGCCCTTGGAAATCACCGCGCTGGTACCGGTGACGCGGTCGAGTTCTACGTTTTGCCGAACTACTTTGTTGTCGCTTCCGACCGTCAGAACAAAATACCCGGATTGGTCCTTTTGCAGCGCCGTAGCGGGAATTACGAGTGACTTTTCTTGGGAATGATCCACAACAGTCACAAGCACCAATTGGTTGTCGATCAACTGCCCGTCGGGATTCGGAAACTCCGCCCGGATCATAACGGTATCTGTGCCGGTTTGGACCTGTGTGTCGACGACTTTGATTTTACCGGTTTCCTTGAAAACGTCCCCACTTGCCAACGTGACTTTCACCGTCAAAGGTCGCGTATTGTTTTCTTGGGCGCGTTGTTTTCTGAAATCGATCAGCGCGGCTTCAGAGACAGGAAACTCGACATAAATAGGATCAATACTGGACAGCGACACCAACGTTCCACTTTCGGGTGCAACATAGGCGCCAACCGAAATGTCCGTCAGGCCGACGCGGCCGTCAAATGGAGCTGTGATCTTGGTGTAAGAAAAGTTGAGTTGTGCCGCCTGCAAGCTGCCCTTTAGTTGTAGTAGCTGTCCATCCACCTTGCCTTGGTCCGCTTGGGCCTTTTGTACGATGTTTTCGGCCACGTCTCCTTTGTCGAGCAGTTTTTGCTGCCGGTCCAGTTCAATATCAGCCAGCGTTTTCTCCGCCTCGGCTGATTTTATCTGGCCTTGAATTTGCGTGATCTGGGCCTGGTATTCGTCCGGTTCAATTTGAACCAGAACCTCTCCTTTGGCGACCCTGCTGCCATCCTTAAAGTCTATCGATTGAATGAATCCAGGTACCCGTGAGATGAGGTTGACATGGTTAATGGCCTGCACACGACCGGTAAACGACTTTGTGCTGGCGACCGCTTCCAATACGGCCTGGGTTACCGTCACTTTCGGCGTAACTTCAGTCTGCGTCTGCGTTTGTGCCAAAGCGATCGTGGCTGCAGCGGCAGAGTAGAGGAGACCTGTGAATGTTCGTCGGATCAGTCGCATCGTCACCATCTTTTGCCAAAAAGGATCAGAAAATCAGTGAATTGCTGAACGATATACAACGAAGACATTTTGTCTAGGAAAAGCTGAGCTGGTTTCAGGCAGACTGGCGCACCTAGCGGCTGATGCTGGCTCTTCGCGTTGTCGGCATTCCAACACCTGCAGGATGTCGCTGCCTTATCGCCCAGTTTCCAGGAAGAGTATGAACCGAGCTTCAACGTGGATGAAGTAATCTTCAAGCTCCATTGCTTTAAAGACAAGAGGGTCTTGTTTGCCATTCGTTTCCGCAAATTTTCTGGCTGCTATGGCGAGATCTTCCATCTTGCCACACAGTCCAATAAGTTGCCTGAGTGCTGCGATGTTCGACGCGCCAGACAAAAGCACACTATCCAGGTTTTCAGCAATATCTTGCTTGGCTCCTGACAGGGTTCGCATGATTTGTGCCAACTCGGGGCTCGTTGCTCCGTCAGCACCCCGAGTCGTTGTCGAAACGACTTTCAATTTGTCCAACAAGTTACTGTTTGGCATCAAGCGCTTACTTAGATCTAAAAAGAACCGGCGCCCTAGGCGCCGGAAGTCCGTCAGGGAGAACCTGAATGCAAACCTGCGTCTATATTGCGTGTTTGTCTGTGAACTTGATCACTCATCATTCTTAATTGTCTAACTGATCAGGTTTGAACGGCCGTGAATGGCATGAAGAAATGCTTATCGGCATTCAGACGGTAAACCGATGCGTCGAAGCAACGCTCAGACCCGCATGAGTTTTTGGAATCGAAAACGAGCGCGCAAATGCCAGAAACGGCTTACGCGCGTCAATTTCTGCAAGCTTCGTTGTGCGGAATTTGCTTGAAAGTTCGAAAACGTTTTATCTGGCCCCGGTATAGATTGGGCCGTCATCTTCCATTTGAAAAAGCGATCTTGCAGACGCGATCGCGCTTTTGATGCTGTCGCGAAAGTACTCAGCGCGCTTGCATTGAGCATCAGCAAGAATTTCGCGAATTTCGGCTTCGGACGGGCTGTTGTAGTCAAATTCACTCATGGGTGTGCCTGTTTCTGTCGCTCGGCCTGTTGGCCGCATGCTCGTGTGCATAGATCTTTTGCTGCGTGGTGATAATGGATATTCCGGGAAATCCGGTATGAAGTTAACGCATGGCTGTTGGGCTGAGTTGGCAAGCGATGGATGGGCACTAGACCAATTGCTGCGACAGAACAAAGGTGCAGCATTCATCGGTCAGTTCCTTAAAACGCGTTCTCTCTCTCTGATAAAGGTAGACATGGCGTTTTTCGGCCAGGTCCGAAATGGGCCGAAAAGCGATGGTTTCTGGAACAAATCGCGCGACTGTTTCCGGAAGCACGGTTACCCATTTCCCTGTTCGAACCATGGTGATCAGTGAATGGGTGTTCTGAATGGTGACGTCCGCCGTTTCAACGACATCTAAAAATCGTGGTGTTTGGATAAGTTCGCACAAAGCGTTTCGAATGAATCCTGCGGCGATGACATCGTAGATTGTGGGCACTTCGGCCCGAGTAATCAGTGGGTGGTTCGACGCGCAGACAAGCCCGAAGCGGTCCTGGAATAGCGGTGTGGCCCGAACCCCGTTGAGTGGGTGATGGCCTGAGGCGATGCCAATATCTGCCTTGCCCTCAGTCAACGCATCCAGAACTTGTTGAGTATCGGTGTCCCGCAGCTCGATTTTGAGGCCGGGGAACAGATGGGTCATATGATCAAGAACCGAAGGGAACAGCAGCGCGGCCACTGAGGGCACCGAAACTATGCGGATCAATCCGTGAACGGCGCCCGCAGCGGCCTCGATATTTTGCACCGCCTGATCGAATTGACGCACTTGTTTCAAAGCCAAATCAAAAACCTGCTCTCCCAATGGCGACAATTGGTTCTTTCTTTCACCTTCGAACAGGCGCTTGCCGAGGTGATCCTCCAACTGTTTCAGTGTCATCGAGACAGCGGATTGGGTTCTACCCAAACGATCCGCCGCCTCGACCAAATTTCCGGTTTGCGCGACCGTGCAGAAACAGCGCAGCATTTCGATTTTGAGCGACATTCTTCAAATATTCTGAAGTTTGTTAAAGTTAATTGAGTTTGACTGATATCCGGTCGTAAGTCCACACTGTTCCAAATCTGACTTTTTGAGAATTTGAGGCATGACGTGACCAAGCTGAACTTGATTGCCGGCGAATGGCTGGCAGGCGAAAGCGAAATTGACAACCGCAACCCTTCGGATCTGAGCGATTTGGTTGGCATGTTCGCGCAGGCCAGCAACGATCAGCTTGAAGCAACACTAGATCAGGCGCGCGTCGCGCAGACCGAATGGGCCGCCTATGGACTGGAGCGCAAACAGGCCGTCCTGAACGCCATAGGCAACGAGTTGATGGCCCAAGCCGAAGAGCTGGGTACATTGCTGAGCCGCGAAGAAGGCAAGCCGCTGGCCGAAGGCAAGGGCGAGGTTTACCGCGCCGGTCAGTTCTTTACGTATTACGCCGCCGAGTGTCTGCGCCAGATCGGTGAAAACGCCGATTCCGTGCGCCCCGATATCGAAGTGGATGTGCGCCGCGAAGCTGTTGGCGTAGTTGCGATCATCAGCCCGTGGAACTTCCCCACTGCAACCGCCTCGTGGAAGATTGCCCCGGCGCTGTGTTATGGCAACGCGGTGGTGTGGAAACCCGCCAACATCACCCCCGCCTCGGCCGTGGCCTTGACTGAAATCATCGAACGGCAGGATATTCCGAAAGGTCTGTTCAGCCTTGTGATGGGCTCGGGCCGTTCAGTCGGGCAACGTCTGGTGGAAAGCCCCAAGGTCAATGCGATTTCCTTCACCGGGTCGGTGCCGGTGGGCAAAGGCATCGCCGCCGCAGCAATCCAGAACCTGACCAAAGTGCAGATGGAAATGGGATCCAAAAACGCGCTGGCTGTGATGGACGACGCCGATCTGGATCTGGCGGTGACGCTGGCACTGGGTGGGGCCTTTGGCGGCACTGGTCAGAAATGCACCGCCTCGTCACGTCTGGTTGTTCACGCGGGCATCCACGATGCCTTTGTCGAAAAGCTGGTCGCTGGTGCAAAGGCGATGAAGGTGGGTCACGCGCTGGAAGCAGGCGTGCAGATGGGCCCCGTCGTCAGCCAGCAGCAGCTGAACGAAAACCTCGCCTATGTCGACCTGGGCAAATCCGAAGGGGCCGAGCTGGCCTGTGGCGGTCAGCGCCTGGAGATGCCTCATGACGGGTTCTACATGTCGCCGGGCGTGTTCCTGAACACCACCAACGACATGCGCATCAACCGCGAAGAGATGTTTGCGCCCCTGACATCCGTCATCAAGGTCAGCAGCTATGACGAAGGGCTGAGTGTGGTCAACGACACCAATTTCGGCCTGACCTCGGGCATCGTGACCAAATCGCTGGCCCGCGCCACTCATTTCCGTCGCAACGCGCGCACCGGCGTTGTGACGGTCAACCTGCCCACCGCTGGCACCGATTACCACGTGCCTTTCGGTGGCCGGGGCGACAGCTCGTACGGTCCGCGCGAACAGGGCAAGGCTGCGGCGGAGTTCTACACCACTGTCAAAACCGCCTATGTCAGCGCAGGCCCTGTCTGATGCGGATCGATGGCCTGCAATATGCCAACTGGTCAGAAAAGATCTTCCGCCAGCTACGCGAAGGCGGCGTGGACGCGATCCACGTTACCATCTCCTATCATGAGAATTTCCGCGAAACGGTTTTGAATTT
>NZ_JBXWSF010000050.1:0-28367 GCF_059613285.1 Ruegeria sp. BHSB058
GTTCCAGATCGGATCGGGCGCCGGGCGCGTCGCCCAGACAGTTGATCCGGAAATAGCCGCGGGTCCAGAACACGTAATCGCTTGCCGGGTTCTGTTCGACGGCCGTGTCCAGATCGCGCTCCAACTGTTCCAGCAGGCTGTCGGGCAAGGTCTCGTACCGGGCCGCGTTCAGCATGATCTCGGCCTCTGCCCGCATCGCCAGCGCCACCCCGTCCAGCGGGTTCATTTCGATGGCGCGTTTCATCAGGCGCAGCCCATCGGCCCAGTCCTGATAGGTCAGCCGGTAGAAGGAATTCGCCGCGCGCGCGCGGAGTTCGGAAACGCTCAACTCCTCCTCGGGAATGTGTGCCAGCCGGTCGCCATCGAAGGCGTTGGTCTGGATGCGCAGGTCGGCTTCGGCCCGTTCCAGTACCACGTCGCAGAAATCAAAGATGTCCTTGGTGCTGCGGTCATAGCTTTCGGACCAGACGGGGCGTCCTTCTGCGCGCAGCATCAGCGTGAGGCTCAGCCGCCCCTTGCCGCCCGCCACCCGCAAGCGGCTTTTCAGATCATAGGTGGCCACATCAACTGGTTTGGCTGCCGCATCCAGAATGACGATACCCTGCCTTCGCGACATGCGGATCACCAACTGATCGTGCAGGTCGCCCGCCAACGCCGCAGTGTCAGAGTCAAGTGGCGCATACTCTATGGCCGCGACCGCAATCGACGTCACGCCGTCCGAACTGCTTTCGCGCCGCCTTGCGGGGCGCCATTGGTAAAGCCTGACCGGTTGCGCGATGTTTTTCAGGCGGAAGATGCCGGCATCCTTCAAATCCGCTGCCACAGCGCCTGACAATTGCCGGAACAGATCCTCGGACACCATCAGGCCGCCGGGTGGGGCTTCGGCCTCGATCCGTTGTGCGATGTTCAAACCCGAGCCATAGAAATCCTCGCCATCTTCGACCACTTCGCCGATATGGGCGCCGATGCGCAGCTTGATATCGGTCTCGGCCTGCAGCTTTTTCTGGATCGCCATGCCGCCTGCAACGCAGGTCGCGACTCCGGGAAACGACATGATCCAGCCGTCTCCCAGTCGTTTCAGGACCTTGCCGTCGTGCTGTCTTGCCAGTGGCTCGACCACGTTCTTGCGCAAGCTCCGCACGGCCTGGATCGTGCGGGCCTGATCCGCTTCCATCATCGCAGTATAACCGACGACATCGGCAAACATCAGAACCGCCAACTGGCTGTGCATGGACGTCCCCCTGGAAATATCCTGCCAGTCTAGGCAATCGGCACATTCTGTAAACCTCGCTAGCTTGTCCTTTCGATCTGCGTGCTCACCCGCGCCAGCGTTCCCAGATGCGAAGCGCGTGACCTGAGAAAGGCCATCAACCGGTCCGGATATCCTTCAGGTGGTGCATGGCGGACCGAGGTGCGCTTGCTGACAGCTTTACGCCATGTTGCGAGTTGCAGGTTTGGTGGCATCAGGCCGAATTCCGCGATGTCATCCAACGTATCGAAATAGCGAAAGATCGTGCCCCAGACACCGTCGACCATAAAAAACTGTTCTCCTCCAAAGAAAGGCCCCGATATCTCGGGCGCAATACGCTCCAGCCTTTGGCGCACGACCTGCCGCTTCGCTTCGAACGCATCGGCATCGGGAGCGTTGTAGAGTCCGGCAATCGCCGCCAGTGTGTCGGAGCCAAATTCGATCCACGCCCGGTGCCGCGCCCTATCCAGAGGATCATCCGGATGCAGTGACCCCGGTGTCACCTCATCAAGGTATTCCGCGATCACCTGGCTTTCGAACAGGACCCGGCCACTGGTTTGCAGCACCGGAACCCGGCCCAGCGGCGACAGTGCTCGAAACCAGCCGGGCTTGTCCGACAGGTCGATATAGGTGCGGCGATGCGGGATGCCTTTTTCGCTCAGTACGATCACCGCGCGTTGCACATAGGGGCACAAGTGGTGGCTGATCAGATGAAGGTCGGTCATGGGAGTCTCCATTTAGATGCAATTGCATGTAAATGGAAATGGGCCTCGCCTGTTGAAAGTCAATGCATATGCATCTAAATTCCGTACATGACCCTGTCTACCAAAGAAGCATTCGAGCTCTGGGTGCCGCTCGCGCGTGCCTACAAAGCCATTTTGAGTACGGTCGAACACGCCCTGAAACAGGCAGGACTGCCGGGTCTCGACTGGTACGACGTGTTGTGGGAACTGGAACAGGCCGACCCTGACGGGTTGCGGCCCTATGAGCTTCAGGATCGGCTGTTACTACCGCAATATGGGGTATCCCGACTGGTGCTTCGCCTTGAAAAAGCCGGCTACCTCAAGCGCATGTCCTGCGATGACGACGGGCGCGGGCAGATCCTTGTCCTGACGCCACAGGGCGCCGCCACGCGGTTGCGGATGTGGGAGGTCTATGCCCCCGCGCTGACCAAACAGATCAATAACCCGATGATGCAGGTCGAGAGGCACGGATTGACTGGCACGTTGAAGCAGCTTGAACTGGCCTCGAAATCGGGTGCCAGTGAATAATAATTCAGGCTGAAACGACGCGCCCCCTTGAACAAGAACAAAAACAGACCAAAATCGGGCGCGAAAGGAATCCCCCCTGATGCCTTACGCGCATTCCGACAAGACCCAACTGACCGCCGAAGACGTACGCGCGCGCCTGAAACTTGAGGGTGGCAGGCAATTCGTGATGCATACCGAATTCAATCCGGCGGGCGATCAGCCAACGGCGATCAAGGAACTGGCAGGCGGCGTGCTGGACGGTGAACGCGATCAGGTGCTGCTGGGCGCGACCGGCACGGGCAAGACCTTCACCATGGCCAAGGTGATCGAGGAAACCCAGCGCCCCGCCATCATCCTTGCCCCCAACAAGACGCTGGCGGCGCAGCTATACGGTGAATTCAAGGGCTTCTTCCCCGAAAACTCGGTGGAATATTTCGTGTCCTACTACGACTATTACCAGCCCGAAGCCTATGTGCCGCGCTCTGACACCTACATAGAAAAAGAATCGCAGATCAACGAACAGATCGACCGGATGCGCCACTCGGCCACGCGGGCGTTGCTGGAACGCGATGATGTGATCATCGTCGCCTCGGTCAGCTGCATCTATGGCATCGGCTCGGTCGAAACCTATGGCGCGATGACGCAGGATCTGAAGGTCGGGCACGAATACGACCAGCGACAGGTGATGGCCGATCTGGTGGCCCAGCAATACCGCCGCAACGATCAGGGGTTTCAGCGCGGCTCGTTCCGGGTGCGGGGCGACAGCCTGGAAATCTGGCCCGCCCACCTTGAGGACCGCGCCTGGAAGCTGTCGTTCTTCGGCGAGGAACTGGAACAGGTCACCGAATTCGACCCGCTGACCGGCGAAAAGACCGACACGATGGACCATATCCGGGTCTATGCGAATTCCCACTACGTGACCCCGAAACCGACGATGCAGCAGGCGATCATCGGGATCAAAAAAGAACTGCGGATGCGCCTCGACCAGCTGGTCGGCGAAGGCAAACTGCTCGAGGCGCAGCGGCTGGAACAACGCACCAATTTCGATCTGGAAATGCTGGAAGCGACAGGCGTCTGCAACGGGATCGAGAACTATTCGCGCTATTTGACCGGTCGTGCACCGGGCGAGCCGCCTCCGACCCTGTTCGAATTCATTCCCGACAACGCCATCGTCTTTGCCGATGAATCCCATGTCAGCGTACCGCAGATCGGCGGCATGTACCGGGGCGACTACCGGCGCAAGTTCACGCTGGCCGAACACGGGTTCCGCCTGCCGTCCTGCATGGACAACCGCCCCCTGAAGTTCGAGGAATGGGATGCCATGCGCCCGCAATCCGTGTTCGTCTCGGCCACCCCCGCCGCGTGGGAGCTCGACCAGACCGGCGGCGTCTTCACCGAACAGGTGATCCGCCCCACCGGCCTGCTGGACCCGCAGGTCGAAATCCGCCCCGTGTCGATGCAGGTCGACGACCTGCTGGACGAGGTGCGCAAGGTCGCCGCCGATGGCTATCGCACGCTGGTCACGACGCTGACCAAACGCATGGCCGAGGATCTGACCGAATACCTGCACGAACAGGGTATCAAGGTGCGCTACATGCATTCCGATATCGAAACGCTGGAACGGATCGAGATTCTGCGCGACCTGCGTCTGGGCGCCTTCGACGTGCTGGTCGGCATCAACCTGCTGCGTGAAGGGCTCGACATTCCCGAATGCGGGCTGGTCGCCATTCTGGATGCCGACAAGGAAGGCTTTCTGCGGTCCGAGACCTCGCTGGTTCAGACCATCGGCCGCGCCGCGCGCAACGCCGATGGCCGGGTGATCATGTATGCCGACAAGATCACCGGTTCGATGGAACGCGCGCTGGCCGAAACCGACCGCCGCCGCGCCAAGCAGATGGCCTATAACGAGGAACACGGTATCACGCCCGCGACCGTGAAAAAGAATGTCGAGGATGTTCTGGCCGGGCTGTATGAGGGCGACGTGGACATGAACCGCGTCACCGCCACCATCGACAAACCGATGCACGGCGCCAACCTCGAGGCGCACCTGAACGGGCTGCGCGACCAGATGCGCAAAGCCGCCGAGAACCTTGAATTCGAAGAGGCCGCCAATATCCGGGATGAAATCAAACGTCTGGAAGCGGTCGATCTGGCCATCGCCGACGACCCTATGGCACGGCAATGGGCGGTCGAGAAAGCCGCGGAAGACGCAGTGAAGTCACGCGGTCGGTCAACGGCTGGGAGGCCGGGGCAACGGGGCGGGAATGTGAAGCGGAGGAAAAGATAATTTACCGGATTCCCCTGTAGAGAATTCCGAGCTAGATAACCTACAGGAGGACACTGATGCCGCTTGACCACGCGATACTAGGACAAGGTGTTTATACACCAAGGGAAGCAGCACGATTGGTTGGAACCAATGTGCAGCAGGTCCTGCGTTGGACACGCGGCAGTGGACCACACCTACCGCTTTGGAATGCGCATTATCAGTTTTTGGATGATGACATTACCGAGATTAGTTTCTTGGACTTGATTGAAGTCCGCGTTGTTGCGGCGATGCGAAACGCAAATGTATCTCTACAATCCATCAGATTCGCGATTTCGTTTGCCCAAGACAAGTTTGGCATTGAGAGACCGCTGGCGTCTCAATCGTTTAAAACTGATGGCTCCGAGATACTTATGGAAGCGATTGAAAATGACGGGGACTACGTAAGCCTTTCGAAGAAAAGGCCCGGTCAAAAGGTCTTTAAGGACATCATTTCACAGTCCCTAAATGACCTCGAGTACGAGGGTGAAGTGGTAGCAAGGTGGCGGCCGCAAAATCACGCCGATGTAGTCTTGGACCCTACGCGCCATTTTGGTGATCCAATTTTAGATGAGTTCGGAATTTCGACGGGCACAATCTACAAGGAATTTGGTGAGTTTAACGACACGGGTTATCTTTCAAAGATTTATGAAGTGCCGGAGAAGCTTATTCGAAAGTGCATTAAGTTCGAGCGCAGTTTAGACGAGGCAAATGGTTAAGGTACTTTTTGACCATAACATGCCACCCTGCATTGCTCGGTCGCTTCATGAACTGATCAAAGTCGACAGTCATGAGGCCTTCGCACTGCGGGATGTTTTTTCGAAGGACATCTCCGACATTGACTATTTCAATCGACTTGGCAGCGATTGGATCGTTGTTTCAAAAGACCTTCAAAACAGTAAAAAGAAAGCCGAAAGAGCCGCTATTTTGAGGAACAATGTCGTGGCATTTTATCTCGCCCCATCGTTGCAAAAGAAAAAAGTCGGAGAGCAGGCCGCTGCAATTTTATGGCACTGGGATAAAATTCTACTGCAAAGATCCACGGTAAAAAGCGGGCTGTTTCAACTACCTGAGAACAGGTCGAAGTTTAAAACTTTGTAAAATCCGTCTTCACAGTGCACCAACACCCCACACTCCACCTTTGCACTCCGCTCCACACTCCGCCACGCTTAAAATCACAAATCGTGACTCCAAACGGTTGCCATGACGAACACCAAATCCCTGCCCAGACCGCATGAGGTCCAAAGCGCAGTTCTATCCAACTAATAGAAAGGGCGGGAAATTCCCGCCCGAACCGTTACCCCTTATCCCAATGGGCAACCACATCATACCCAACCGGCGTCGGTGGGCCTTCCATGAATTCGGCGAAATGGCCCCACAGCTCGGCCACTTTGGGCGCGTTTGCGTTCGAGATCGCCTCGCTTTCGACCACCGAGATCACATAGCCCGAACCATCCTCGTTCATCACATTGGTAAAGCTGTGTATGCCGGGCATACCCATGATGTCGGATTTCAATGCGTTCATCTTCGCCGTCGCCGCCTCGCGCGTACCGGGCTTCATTTTGTATTGGGTAATTCGTGCAAACATCACTTTCCTCCGTCGTCTGGCGAAATTGCCATGTAACACGGCCGGAACGGCCCCGCCGCGCGCACCCTAACACGGCAGCCCGAAATCTCGCATTGATACCAAAGATTTGCGCCGATTTTCAACCACACGCCTCACCGCATCCGGGCAGCTGTCCCTTCAGGGTTGCACTCCAGCGCCTGCTCCACGTTTGAAATCACAGATCGTGATTCCAAACGGTTGCGATGACGAACCCGAACACCCTGTTCCGCAGGCGCAGGATGGGTTTTCAACCCACCATTCCAAGCCCGCCAAAACGAAAGATGGGGAAAACCCCGCCCTAGACCCCCAACTCCGCCCGCATCTTCCGGGTCAATCCGGCGACGACCAGATCATAAGAGGTCACGATATGCTCGCGCAGCGAGGCGTCGCTCATGCCGCGGTCTTCATAGACCTGCAGCCATTTCATCCCCCGCGATGCCAGATAGGGGGCGGGGCGGATGCCGGGCTCATCCTGAAGTACTTCAAACGTCAGATCGGTGACCTTGAAAGTAAAGGCATCCTTTCCCTCGTTCCAGCCACAGATCGCAAAGACCTTGGCCCCCACTTTCCACACATCCGCATTGCCCCATTGCACGACGTGGGTGGTGGCCTTGAGGCCGGCGCAAAAGGTATTGAACTCATCTCGGGTCATGGCGTTGATCCTGAGGGCCTCGCTTGCAGTTATCAAGCTCAAGCGTCACGGATCTGCGGTTTATCGTTCCGCGCAGAAACAGGTCGGATTGCAGAACCTGTGGGTAACGCTCTGCCCAATCGCGAAACCTGTCGTTTGTTACTATCCGCGCGTTGCGATTCTGCGCATCCTCGATCAGCAGGGGATCGGCCGGGGTCCCCTTTGGCGCAACTGAAATCTGCCGAACCGGATAACGCAGCACCTTGGACAGCCTGGCAGGTCCCATGTATTGGTTTCGAACCAGATATCCGACATTCGCATCGAACCAGACAATCGGCTCAAGTCCGTTGGCGACCAGCTTTTCAATGACCAGCCGAACCGAGTGCAGGGATGGTGTCTCGTCCTCCCAATACAGGACATTTGATCCGTCAACGACCACCCAGGGAACGGGCCGTCTGAGCCGACGCCGGATAACGGACAGGATGGCGATGACAACGCCCAGAGCCCCGGCCAGCAGGGGCAGCGTGAGAATCCGGCCAAATACCAGGACGGACCAAATCGACAGGCCCAGTGAAGCGATCAAAACAATAAGCCAAACAACCATAGGAGGTAGATACCTGAGCGGCGCATGACTGCAAGAAATTTCAATGGCCCGTGCGCGGGTGTGAGTGAATGCGCCCGCCCAACTCCCGCCCAAAACCCTTGCTATACCCGGTGTCATGAAGATCGTGGAGCATACGCCCCAGCGGCTGGTTGTCGAGGATCGGCCCCGCATCATGGCCGGGCTCGTCTGGTTCATGGGCGGGCTGTGCCTGTGGGTGGCGCTGTCCGGTCAGACGGATGGCATGACCGAATCCTTGCTGGTCGCCGCGCTGGGGCTGGGCGCTCTGGCCATGGCGCATCATTCCTTTCCGTTCCAGCGCCTGACCTTCGACCGCGCCAGCGGAACACTGACCCGGACCGAGGCGCGGCTGACCGGGCGCAAGTCCTCGACCCTGCCGCTGGCCGAGATCTCGCGCGCCGCCCTGCAGGCGCAGTGGAGCGAAAACGCCCGCCTTGAACGGCTGGTTCTGGTGGGCGATCAGGGCAAATTGCCGATGGAATACGGCTTTACCAGTGCCCCGCGCGCGCAGTTGGTGCAACGGATCAACGACTGGCTGGACGACGCGCATCGGCCCTAGCCGCGCCCGCGTCGCTTTCTGCAAGCATGTTTCGCAAACCTGCACGCGGTCCATGCGGGCGGGCGGCATGCTGTCTTTATGACGGAGGAGACAGACATGAACGATCTTGCGGCAAAACCCCGGTCCCGTTCAGGAGGACGCTCGGCGCGTCGCGCGGTCCGGACCGCCCCAAAGTTTGACATGCTGCCGGGGCTGACGCGGAACCTGCCCTTGTGCGAGGTGATGGACGGTGCTCAGATCGAGATGATCGATGCCGCCTCGATGAACATTCTGGAAAACGTGGGCGTTCAGTTCCGTGACCCGATCGCGCTGGAGGACTGGAAACGGGCCGGGGCCAAGGTTGTCGGAGAACTGGTCTATCTCGACCGCGGCCTGGTGCGGGAGTTGGTCAGGACAATCCCGTCGGATTTCACTTGTCACGCTCGCGACCCCAGAAAAAATGTGCGCCTTGGTGGGCGGCATTCGATCTTTGTTCCGATGACCGGCGCGCCCTTCCTGCGCGATCTCGACGACGTGCGCCGGAATCCGACGCTGGACGACCTGGCGATGTTCCACAAGCTCAGCCACATGATGCCCGCGCTGCACAGTTCGGCGCATCATATTGTCGAGCCTTACGACCACCCGATCAGCCAACGACACCTGCGCATCACCTATTCGTCGATGAAACATTCGGACAAGACATTCATGGGCATGACCACCAGCCCCCGGAATGCCGAGGACGTGATCGAGATGTGCGCGATCCTGTTCGGTGACGATTTCATCGACAGCCACCCGGTGGTGACAGGCAATTGCAACGGCAACTCGCCGCTGGTCTGGGACGAGACCATGCTGGGGGCGATGCGCGCCTTCTGCCGCCGCAACCAGCCGGTGCTCTGCTCGCCCTTCGTGCTGGGCGGGGCCAATACGCCTGCCAGCGTCCCGGCCACGGTGGCGCAGCTCAACGCCGAGGCGCTGAGCGCGCTGGCCTATACCCAGGTGATCCGCAAGGGTGCGCCCGCGATTTATGGCCACTACCTGTCGACCGTCAGCATGAAATCGGGCGCGCCGATGGCCGGCACACCAGAGATTTCCCTGATGAATTTCATGATCGGCCAGATGGCGCGGCATTACGACGTGCCGTGGCGCACCTCGAACACGCTTGGTGGCGCCAAGACCTTTGACGCACAGGCGGGGTATGAAAGCGCCACCACCCTGCAGGCGGTGATCCATGCCGGCGCCAACTACATCTGGCACTCGGCAGGCTGGAACGAGGCCGGAATGCATTGCTCTGTCGCCAAGTTCATCGTCGATTCCGAACAATGCGCAATGGCCTATCGCATGGCCGAAGGACCGAAATGGCACGATTTCGATCAGGCGATTGCGGCGGTGCCGGATGTCGGGCCGGGCGGTCACTATCTGGGCCATCCCCACACGCAGGACAACTTTCAGGAGGCCTTCTTCATGCCCGAGCTGTTTGACAACAACTCGATCGAACAATGGGTGGCCGAGGGCGAGGTGGAAATCACCGAACGTGCCCTGACCCGCGCCCGCAAACTGTTGGCCGAATACGAGGAGCCTCGGCTTGATGTGGCAAAGAACGAAGCGCTGCTCGATTACATCGCCCGGCGCGAAAGGGAAATCCCGGCAGCGGACGAGTTGAACCAGAGTTATTGAACCCTCCCCGACTGGCCCGTCTCAATTCGGGCGGGCCGTTTTTTTGAGATGTCGGTGAAAACTGGTGTACTGCGGAAACATAAGGCGCAAAGCCGGTCACGGGCAGCATCCCGCGAGACAAGATATCGGAGAGAAACTGATGGTGCGTGATCCGCTTTTGGAACCGTTCCGGTTGGGCAACCTGACGATCCGAAACCGCATCGTCAGCACCGCACATGCGCCGAATTACGTTCAGGACGGTCATCCCCGTGACCGCTATCGGCTGTATCACGAGGAAAAGGCCAAGGGCGGGGTCGGGATGACAATGATCGGCGGGTCCACAAACATTGCCCCCGACAGTCCATCGGTCTTCGGCCAGTTGTATGCCGGAGACGACAGCATCGTTCCGTGGTTCCGCAAGCTGACCGACGGGGTAAAATCGCACGGTGCGGCGATCATGTGCCAGATCACCCATATGGGGCGCCGCACGGCCTGGGATGATGGGCACTGGTTGCCGGTGATCGGCCCGTCGGGTCGGCGGGAACGGGCGCATCGGGCCTTTCCCAAGGTGATGGAGCCCGAAGACATCGCGCGCGTTGTGCAGGATTTTGCACAGGCGGCGCGCCGGTGCCGCGACGGCGGCTTTGACGGGATCGAGGTGTTGTCCCACTCGCACCTTCTGGGCCAGTTCCTGTCGCCACTGGTCAATGACCGGGACGACGCATACGGCGGCGCGCTTGAAAATCGCCTCCGGCTGACGGTCGAGGTTCTGCAGGCTGTACGCGGGGCCGTGGGCGACGAGCTTCTGCTGGGCATCCGTTTGACCGGGGACGAACTGGTTAATGGCGGCATCGAGGCGCAGGATTGTGCGACCGCCGCGTGCATGCTGGCGGATGCGGGATTGGTGGATTTCTTCAACGTTATGGCGGGCGCGCCTTACGACGATCTGGGGCTTGCCGGATGGGTGCCGCCGATGGGCATGCCTTCGGCTCCTCATTTGCCCATCGCCGGACTGATCCGGCGCGAAACCGGATTGCCGGTGATCCATGCTGGCGGGATAGCCGACCTTGCAACCGCGCGCCACGCGCTAGAAGCCGGGCATGTCGATCTGGTCGGGATGACCCGCGCGCACATGGCCGACCCGCATCTGGTGTCCAAGCTTCAGCGCGGCGAAGAGGAATTCATCCGGCCCTGCGTCGGGCTTGGGTACTGCGTCGACCGGGTCAACCAGGGCAAACCCGCCGTCTGCGGTCACAACGCCGCCACCGGGCGCGAGGCGATGCTGCCACATGTGATCCATGTTGCAGACAGGCGTAAAACTGTTGTGATCGTGGGCGGCGGCCCCGGCGGGCTGGAAGCGGCGCGGGTCTGTGCCGCGCGCGGCCACAAGGTAGTGTTGTTCGAAGCGGCGCCGCAACTCGGCGGGCAACTATTGCTTGCGGCGCGGGGAACCGTCCGGCGACAGGTTCAGGGCATCACCGACTGGCTGGTGGCCGAGGCCGTGCGCCTGGGCGCAGAGCTGCGCACCAATGTCTATGCCGAAGCCGGGGATGTTCTGGCGGAAAAGCCGGATCTGGTGGTTGTTGCCACCGGCGGCTGGCCCGAACCACCAGACATACCCGGCGGACATCTGACTGTCAGCAGTTGGGATGTTCTGAATGGCGGGCAGCGCCCCTCGGGCAACGTGCTTTTGTTTGACGAGACCGGCGATCAGCCCGCGGCGGTGACGGCAGATGCGCTGGCCGACATGGGCTGCAAACTTGAATTGGTGACGCCCGATCGCAGCCTGTTCCACGATCTTGGCCCCACAACCTCGGCCGTGATCCTGCGCCGGCTGGCCAATGCCGGAACGCAGTATACCTGTCTGCACGAACTGGCCTCGGTGGCCGACGCAGAGGGGAAGAAACACGCGAGCCTGCGCAACGTGCTGACCGGAGCGACAGAGCAGCGCGTGGTGGATCATGTGGTGGTTGAATGCGGGCTGGTGCCTGCCGACGGGCTCTATCTCGATCTCAAAGCGGCCTCGCGCAACCTTGGGCAACTGGATCAGATCGCACTGGTCGGAGGCAGGGCCGTGTTTCCCGATCTCAACCCGGACGGCGGGTTTGTTCTGGCCCGCATCGGCGATGCGATAACGGGTCGAAACATGCATGCCGCCATTCTGGACGCGCTGCGGCTGTGTAAGGATTTCTGAGGTGATCTCTGAATCTTTGCGGCATGCTTCCCGCAGGCCGGACCGGAGCGTCCGATCACCCCAGGGCTGGCCTAGACCTCGACGGCTGGTAAATAGCCAAGTTGAGCTTGCCCTCAACTGAATTGATCCGGGACCCACAAGGCCCGGATCTTGCTTCTTTCTGGTCAAAATACCCCGGGGGAGCCGCCGCAGGCGGCGGGGGCAGCGCCCCCTCACACCTCATTCCTTGCCCGAGCGCCATTCCTTCAACACCAGATAGCTGTTGGCGCCGAGCGAGGCGAAGGGCTCGGGTGGCAGGCGGGGCATGTCAGCTTCGGCCAGGAAGTGATTGGCTATCTCGGACCCGTTCCCCAGCAACAGCTCCGCCACGCCCATGCCTTGCAACGTGCCACGGACGGTGCCCAGCCCGTTCTGGCAACAGGCGGAAAACACCCCCTGATCCAGTTCACCGAAAGCGGCGGAGCCATTGCGGCTGAGGCAAAGCATACCGGCCCAGCGATGCTCCATCTTGACGCCGGGCAGGTGCGGGAATCGCTCGCGATACTTGCGGTCATGCACCCAGCCTGCATTGCGCAGCCGCATGTTGCTGGTCTCGATGGTGGGATTGAAAGTGGCACAGGTGCGGATCAGGATGCGGTCGCCATAGCGGCCGGAAATCCGCCGCACAGAGGTACCCATCGGATCGGCGGGAGTCACACCCCATCGCGGTTGCCCGCCCAATGTCCTGACCTGTTCTGCCGTCAGCCGTTCTGTCATCGAGGCGTAAAGGCAGATATGCATCAGTTGCCGCCGGAAAAAGCCGAAACTTTCCAGATGGCCGTTATTGGCAAGAACGATCCGCCCGGTGGCGATGCGTGCCTTGGGTGTCGTCACCTGCCAGCCCGCGCCCTGTTTCTCAAAGCCGGTGACCGGCGTGTTCTCGTAAACCTGGATCTGGTCCGCCAATCGGTTCGCCAGCGCACGGATATAACCTGCGGGCTGGATCATCACCGTACCGGGGCAGAACACGCCCGAGGTATAATGCGGGCTGCCGGTGACTTCGCCAATCTGCGCCTGATCCAGCAAGGTGCAGGGCTCTCCCAGACGCTTCAGATGCGCGGCATAGTCCCGGTTGTGCCGGTCCCCGGCCCGCGTCGCGGCGGCGTTGTACTTACCGCAGGGATCAAAGATTTCCTCCGGCAGGTCACACTCGGCGGCCACCTCATTTGCAAAAGCGATAGCCCGGCGGTTCAGCGCAATGGCGGCACGGTCGGCCTCCAGCGCGTCGCCCGCGTAATTGTCCGACACCAGATCATGCGGCAGGTCGATCATGAAGCCTGAATTGCGCCCGGCCGAGCTTTCGGCAAAGCGGCCCGCCTCGACAATCGCGATTTTCAGCGACGGGTCCAGCTGATACAGCCGACGCGCGGCCGACAAACCGGCGAAACCGCCGCCGATGACGGTGACATCGGCGGTCTGGTCCTGCTCCAGAACCGGCAGCGGGTCCTGAGGCGGCAGGATGGCGTTCCATCCCGCGGCGCCGGTCTGCCGGGGCAGGCGTTTGGCGGTGTACCTGATCAATCCACGGCCTCGTCAGCATCGTCCGCCAGATCGATCCAGATGGTTTTCAACTGGGTATATTGGTCATGAGCATGAACCGAGTTGTCGCGACCGCCAAAGCCCGACTGCTTGTAGCCGCCAAAGGGTGTGGTGATGTCGCCCTCACCAAAGCTGTTGACCGTGACCGTGCCCGCCCGGATCGCCCGAGCCCCGCGAATTGCGCGTTTGACATTGGCGGTGAAGATCGAGGCGCAGAGGCCGTAATCGGTGTCATTTGCAATCCCGATGGCCTCGTCAAAGCCGGATACCTCGATCACGCTCAGCACCGGTCCAAAAATCTCCTCGCGGGCCAGTTTGACGTCGTTGCCCGGCACCTCGACCACCGTCGCCTCGACAAAGCCATTGTTCGCCTTGCCGCCCAGCACCACCTTGTCGGCCTGCTCAAGATAACCGCAGACCTTGTCGAAATGTGCCGCCGAGACCAGCGCGCCCATGCGGGTTTCCGGATCAAGCGGATCACCCACGTTCCATTGCCTGGCATGATGCGCGATCCGGTCAAGCAACTCGGCCTTGACATCCTTGTGCACGATCAGGCGCGACGATGCCGAGCAATTCTCGCCCATGTTCCAGAACGCGCCGTTCACCACATGCGCTGCCACGCGGTCGAGGTTTTCGGCGTCATCCATGACGATGGCAGGGTTCTTGCCGCCCATCTCCAGCACCACCTCCTTGGCGTTGGATTCCGCCGAATAGGTCAGAAACCTTTTGCCGGTCACGGTCGAGCCGGTGAACGAGACCATGTCGATGTCCATATGCCGCCCGATGGGTTCGCCCACTTCGGCGCCACCACCAGGCACGATGTTCAGCACGCCGCGGGGCAGGCCGGCCTCCATCGCGAGTTCCGCGACACGCAGCGCGGTCAGGGTCGTTTCCGCCGCCGGTTTCACGACCACCGAACATCCCGCCGCGAGTGCGGGGCCGATTTTCCACGCCAGCATCAAAAGAGGAAAGTTCCACGGCAGCACCAGCCCCACCACGCCAATCGGTTCGCGGACCACCATGGCGATGTGGTTGTCGCTGGCAGGCGAGACCTGATCGTAAATTTTGTCGATCGCCTCGGCATGCCATTTGATGCAGTGGATGGTTTCCGGCACATCCACCGTCTCACAGTCATAGATGGTCTTGCCGCTGTCGATGCTTTCCATCACCGCCAACTCACGCGCATTGCGGGTCATCAACTTGCACAGCCGGATCAGAACCTCCTTGCGTTCGGACGGGTGCAGTTTCGACCAGCGCCCGTCTTCGAACGCTTCGCGCGCCTTTTCGACAGCAAGGTCCACGTCCGCCGCGCCACAGGCAGCGATGCGGGTCAATTCCTCACCCGTGGCGGGGTTCGTTGTCACAAAAGTCTCGCCCGAGATTGCCGGGCAGAATTTGCCGTCGATGAACGCTCCGGCGGGCAGGTCCAGATTGGCGGCGATGGATTTGTATTCGTCCTGCGTCAGCAATGTCATAGCTCAGCCCTCTGCCACGATGTCGGAGATTTTCTGTTTCAGCACGCGCGTCACCTGTTCAAGCGCGCGCTTGTCGTCCTTGTTCAGCCCTTTGAGTGGGGGCCGAACGGGACCGGCCTGAATGCCGTTCATGGAGACGCCATGCTTGATGGTCTGGATGAACTTGCCGCCCTGTTCCAGCACCCGCATCAGCGGCATCATCGCCGACATGATCCGTCGGCCCTTGGCAAAATCGCCCCGCACGACACAGGCCTCGTACAACGCTACGTGTTCGCGCGGCAGAAAATTCGACCCGCCGCACACCCAGAACGGCGCACCCCAGGCAAAGAACTCCAGTGCCTGATCGTCCATTCCGCAGCCCAGCTGGATATGCGGATAATCCCGCGCCAGCAGGTGCACCCGGTTGATATCGCCCGAGCTTTCCTTGATGCCGCAGAAATTCCGACTGCGTCCCACGCGGTCCAGGAACTCTTCGCCCATCATGGTGCCGGTGCGGTGCGGATAGTTGTACAGCATCACCGGCAGGTCGGCGGCCTTGTCGATGGTCAGAGCGTTCAGCGCATTTTCCCGGTCGGTCGGCACAGAATAAGGAGGCGAGGCCAGCAGGATCGCATCCGCGCCGATCTCGCGGGCGCCCGAGGCCAAGGCAATCGAATCCGGCGTCAGCATCGCGCCGGTGCCCACCACCAGCGGCAGCCGCCCTTTCAGCCGGTCGTGCGTGAACCGCGCCAGATCCAGCCGCTCACTCACAGTCTGGGCATAGTTCTCGCCGGTCGATCCGCCCGAGATCAGGCCGTGAACGCCGTTGTCGATCAGATAGTCGATGACATTCGCCAGACCGTCCCAGTTGACGGAGCCGTTCTCGTGATAAGGTGTCACGACAGGCGTATAGATCCCGTGGAATTGAAAGATTGGGGTCATTCGAAGTCCTCTAGGCAGTGGTTTTGCGTGCAACCGTTCCCAGCGGCACATCCAGCCCGGCGGGCATGACGAACAGCTCGATCTGGTCGCGCGACAGGTTCCAGTGATCGATTGCCAGCTGGGCGGCGGCGGCATCGTCCCCGGTTTCGATCGCGGCGATGATGGCGTCGTGCTGGGTGCTGGCTTGGGCCACGTTTTCAGCCATCGCTGCGCTTTGCGGGCGATAGAAAGTCATGGAAATGCGGGCGTGGTCGATCAGCAACCGCCGAAACGATGGCAGCAGATAGATGTTGTCGGCCATCTCGCCGGTGATCTCGTGAAAACGGTTGTTGGCCATGGCCCGATCCGCGCTTGAACCGCTGCGCAGGGCGTCCTTGAAATCCTCCTGCGCCGCTTTCAGCTTGTCGATCTGCGCAGGCGTTGCGTTCTTGGCCGCCAGTTGCAGAACCGCGCCATAGATCATCGGTGCCGCCAAAAAGAAATCACGCAAGGTGGTGTGGGACATTTCGGAAACCCGCGCCCCGCGTCCCGCGCGCAGTTCGATATAACCCTCACCCGCCAGTTCGCGGAACACCTCGCGCAGCGGGGTGCGGGACAGGTCGAACCTGTTGCACAAGCTCACCTCGTCCAGATCCTCGCCGGGCGCCAGCACCAAAGTCAGGATGTTGGTCCTGAGGTAATCGTGCACCTCGGCTTTGCGGTGTTTTCCGGTATCTTTCATGTTCAAAGCCTTCGGTGGCTGGTCGAGCCCAAACAGGGTCGATTCTTTTGGGATACGATGTGTACTAATCATGAATACATCTTGCATACAATCCTAAATCGTGCGATTTGATACTCCGGTGGTCAAAAAGGAATAACGGTGATGGCGGACCCGCAGCATTTCGTCTTCGCTTTGGTCGAGGAATTCACCCATATGGCGTTTTCCTGCGCGGTGGACCCGTTGCGCATTGCCAACTTGGTCAGTGGCCGCACATTGTATCGTTGGTCCTATGCCTCGGCTGACGGCAAGACCGCGACGGCGTCGAACGATTCGGTCACGCTGGTGCATCACGCCTTCTCCGAATTGCCCGCCTGTGACCGGCTGTTCGTGCTGTCCGGGATTCACATGAATGAACAGGACAATCGCGGCCTTATCGCCGCGCTGCGCCGCGCGCGGTCCCGCGGCACCCCGATCGGGGCGCTGTGCTCGGGCGCTTATATTCTGGCTCGGGCCGGATTCCTGGACGGGCAGCAGGCAGCGATCCACTGGGAATACCACGACAGTTTCATGGAGGAATTTCCCGAGGTGAATCTGGTGCGGAACGTCTTTGTGGTCGATGAAAGGCACATCACCGCATCCGGCGGCACCGCGACGGCAGATCTGATGCTGCACCTGATTGAACGCGATCACGGCTATGACCTGTCACTCGCCGTGGCCGATCAGATGGTTTACAACGCCGTGCGCAACGCTACCGCAGCCCAAAGAGTGTCGTTGCAATCGCGCAGCGGCATACGAAACCGGCATCTCGCCAAGGCGATCCAGATCATGCATGACCATCTGGACAATCCGGTGTCGCCATCGGCCATCGCCGACGAGGTCGGGATTTCGACACGCCAGCTTGAGCGCTTGTTCGGCAAATATCTGAACACCTCTCCCAAGAAATACTTCATGGAGATGCGTCTGGAACGCGCCCGCCACCTGTTACTGCAGACCGAGGCGTCGATCACCGAGGTTGCCTTTGCCTGCGGTTTTGAAAGCCCCGGCCATTTCTCGCGGGTGTATCGCGCCGCATTTGGCGTCAACCCGTCGCTGCAGCGGGACCGCCTGTCATAACCGCTTCAAAAGGTGAAGCCCCCGGCGATGATCCGGGGGCTTCTGCAGCGTCGCACGGGGTGCGTGTTCAGTTGATCGACACGGGGGCCAAAGCGTTCGACAAGCTCGCCTCCCCCTGACCGTGAATCGCGGGATTGTAACCGAGGATAGTATCCGTGCGCGCTGTTGTTAAAAGCTGATTGGCGATGGCGGTGGGGGTTGCCCCCGAAAATTTGTTCGACAGAACCGCCGCATAGCTGGCGACCATTGGCGCGGCAAATGATGTTCCCGCCAGGCCGGTCGTGCCACTTTCGACGCCGACCACCAGGAACTGCCCCTGAACCGTAGCATTGGTCCCGGCATAGTTGGAATAGCTGGCAAGCGACGCCTTGTTCGCGGCCGTGCCATGCCCGTCAAGGGCGCCGACAAACACGGCTGACGGCGCGCCGATCAGGTTTGTCGCAAGGTAATCAATCTGGCCCGCATAGGTGCCCGAGGCGATGACATCCCCGATGGCGACGCTTTCGTTGCCGGCGGATTTCGATACAAAGGCCGATCCGTCAAAGGCATAGTCGACGATCGAGATTTCCTGTGCGTCCAGACCGCCGAAGGCAGCCGGAAATTCCACCCAGCCATAGCTGGCGTTGATCACGTTGAACCCGTCGCCCAACGCAAACCCGGCGCCAGAGGTGAATTCATGCGACACCATCGTTGCAGATGGGGTGAGCATCGAAATCTGCGCCGAGGTCCACTCACCATGCCGCTTGCGTTTCAGGCCCTCGCCCAGATTGCCGAACAGCTTTGTGCGACTGTTGAAATCGTCGACCACCGTGACAGTCACGTTCTGGCCCAGATATCCGTCGCTCCAGGCGCTCTGAATGTCTGCGTGCATCCAGGAGTAATATGTTGGGGTGCTTGGCGCGGGGTCTTCACCGCCGCCGTTGCCGGGTTTGTCTGGCTTGTTCCCGCCACGCGCGGCGATCAGCAAGGGGCTGTCTTCGGCAATAACCGGGGTTGGTGCAAAGGCCGCAAGCGCGACGGCAGAGGCAAGCACGGGTGTCAAATACTTTAATTTCATCTGGCCCTCCAATTGGCAGCTGGACTTGGGGCAATCCAATAAGAATGAAAGACTAAGGTGAAATTTGGGCAAAAATGCAGACATATGGGCGTTTTGGAGTGTATTTTTGGAGTTTATGTGCGTCACTCGGGTTAATCCCATAGGCTTTCACGGATTGTTGTCAAAACCGGAACAGGTAGCGTACGTGAAGCTGCAACCGCTCCATGGGTGACTCGTCGAGCATGTAATTCAGCGTCTCTTCGGGTGGCAGGGTAGATGCAGCAAGCCGGCAGTTCACCGTCTGGACGCCACCGATGGCGCCATAGTCTGCGGCACAGCTGTCCTCGCTCAGATTGCCACCGATCAGGCCAAGCACAGAAAGCGACAGCGTGCTGCTGGGGGTCGGCTGTGTCTGATACACGAACCCCAGCCTCAACGCCGGATCAATCGTGTATTTCTCTCCACGTTCACCGGTGCTGAAGCCCCAATAGACGCCAAAATTCGGGTGCAACTCGGTCATCCAGGTAAAATGGGTGTCCGCCCACCGGCTGCCGTACCATTGTCCGAATGACACGCGCTGCCCATTGGCCAGCTCATAGCCACCGCGCCCGATCTTGCGAACGCTGTTGGACAGGGATGATCCGTCATTCGCCGAGATGAAATAGGTCTTGGACCACAGGTTTTGCGCCTGCCCCAAAGCCGGCAGCATGCAGGTGAAAACCACCACAACCGCCAACAGGACACCGCGCGTGCCGTTCAGCGCTTGCGGGAGCGGTGCGCGCATGCCGGTCTTGTGTGCGGAACCAGGCCTCATTGTCCGGGTCGCTCGCGTCTACTCGCGGCGATGGCGCGTCGCGCGCTGCGCTTCGGCCCGTCGGGCGGTGTCAGGAAGCAGCAGTGGCAATAACACCGGCGCACACAGCAACAGGAACTCAACGAGACTCATTTTGTCGATACCCTCCAATTGGCAGCTGGATTTCGGGTCGTTCGATCAAAAATGACAATCGCGGCAATTGTGAGGTGATAATCGAGCAAAGATGGCGATCATGCGGCAAAACGTGTTTTTGCGTTTCCTCTTTCGTCCCAGTTCTTCGCAACCGGGTTGACTGAGTTCAGAATTGAAACAGATACCGGACCTTCAGTCGAACATTCTCGACAGCCGAGCCATCAAACAGCCGCGAAAGAGAATCGCGCATGGGCCGTGAGTCTCGGGGCCGGCAATGTCCCGTCCAGGTCACGGTTTTATTCGGGTCAAGCGATCCGCACGTGCGTTCACTGTCCGAGGAGGGCGCCAGATCGAACAGTGAAAAAGACAGTGTGCTGTTCCTGGTCGTTTCCGTTTGCAAGGTCAGGCCCCGATTGAGGGCAAGCGGGCTTGTCTCTTCCACCCGGCGTTTTTTGGGGCGTTCACTGACATAAGTTGATGGCGTGGCGTCATTCGACTTCCACTGAAAGTTGGGCCCGTTCCACCCGTTCGGAATAAGATTGCGAAAGCTCCATTTGCTGTCCGCCTCGAATGTCGTGTCTGCTTCGACCGTTGCCGGAACAGGCGTGTCCAATGGCGGGACAGGTGGAATCCCAAACCTCAACCCGGCATCGCCCCCCTGTTGGGCCGTTGCGGAGGTTGCCAGAAAATACAACATGGATGCGGCCAGCACCGTCAGCCACCGAACGGGGGCCGCCGAGCCTGATTGGAAAATGCGTCGCGTCACCATTGCGGTCACGTCCTTGCCCAATGCGGAATCCCCTCGAGTGGAGTTGCAGAATACCAAAACTCTCGGCGACGGGTCTGAAAATCGCGTAAACGCTTTGCCGGTGTGGCATTGACGCACCAAGGGTGTCGAAAATACGGAGCGGAAGCGGCTGGCGAAGCCGGATTCCCTTTCAAGCCACCGGCGCGGCGCGGCGGCCTCTTCCACCTGATCGTATTATCCGCTAAACGCGTTCCGACCCGAGATTACTGGCGGATTGCGACCGATGAAATTCACTCTTTCCTGGCTCAAGGATCACCTGGATACCGAAGCGTCGGTTGACGAGATTGTCGAGGCGCTGACCGACCTCGGCCTTGAGGTCGAAGAGGTCGTGAACCCGGCCGATGCACTCGGGGATTTCACGCTCGGATATGTCAAGCATGCCGAAAAACACCCCGACGCCGACAAGCTGCGTGTCTGCAAGGTGGATACCAGCGAAGGCGAGTTGCAGATCATCTGCGGTGCCCCCAACGCGCGCCAGGGGATCACCGTCGTCGTCGCCAAGCCGGGCGTCTATGTGCCGGGCATCGACACCACCATCGGTGTCGGCAAGATCAGGGGTATCGAAAGCTATGGCATGATGTGTTCCGAACGCGAGATGCAGCTTTCGGACGAACATGACGGCATCATCGAACTGCCCACGGGCGAGGTCGGTGATCGCTTTGTCGACTGGCTGGCCGAGAATGATCCGGCCAAGGTCGATCCGGTGATCGAGATCGCAATCACCCCCAACCGGCCCGACGCGCTGGGCGTGGCCGGGATTGCCCGCGATCTGGCGGCGCGCGGTCTGGGCACGCTCAAGATCCGTGACTATGTGCCGGTGCCGGGCGACTTCAAAAGTCCGATCAAGGTGATGATCGATGACGACACGCTGGACGGCGCGCCGCATTTCACCGGGCGCCTGATCCGCGGCGTGAAAAACGGCCCCAGCCCGCAATGGCTGCAGGATCAGTTGCGCGCCATCGGCCTGCGTCCGATCTCGGCGCTGGTCGACATCACCAATTACATGACCTTCGACCACAACCGCCCGCTGCATGTGTTCGACGCCGACAAGGTACAGGGCGACCTGCGGGTCCATCGTGCCAAGGGTGGCGAAAAGCTCGTGGCACTGGATGAAAAGGAATACACCCTGCAGCCCGGAATGATGGTGATCTCGGACGACAACGGCCCCGAGTCGATCGCCGGGATCATGGGCGGGATGGAAACCGGCTGTACCGAGGAAACGGTCAACGTGTTCCTCGAAAGCGCGTTCTGGGATTACGTACAGATCGCGCTGACAGGTCGGGCGCTCAAGATCAACTCGGACGCGCGTTACCGGTTCGAACGCGGGGTCGATCCGGAATACACCCGCGAGGGGCTGGAACACGCCACCCAGATGATCCTCGATATCTGCGGCGGCGAGGCGTCGGACGTGGTCGAGGCCGGCAAGGCGCCGAACCACGCGCGCGCCTTCCGTCTGGATGCCGAGCGGGTGCAATCGCTGGTCGGCATGGACATCCCCGAAAGCGAACAGCGCCAGACCCTGACGCGGCTGGGCTTCCGGCTCGAGGGCAGCATGGCCCATGTTCCCAGCTGGCGACCCGACATCATGGGCGAGGCCGATCTGGTCGAAGAGGTCGCGCGCATCGCCTCGCTGACCAGGCTGCAGGGCAGACCTTTGCCGCGCATTTCCGAAGGCATCCCGAAACCTGTGATGACCCCGGCACAGCGCCGCCAGTCGATGGCTCGCCGCACCTGTGCGGCACTTGGGTACAACGAATGCGTCAGCTATACCTTCATCGACAAGGCGTCGGCGGCTCTGTTCGGCGGCGGCGATGACGCCACGATGCTGGAAAACCCGATCTCGTCCGAGATGAGCCACATGCGCCCCGACCTGCTGCCGGGCCTGTTGCAGGCGGCGGCTCGCAATCAGGCGCGCGGCTTCATGGATCTGGCCCTGTTCGAGGTGGGGCCGGTGTTCCACGATGGCGAACCGGGCGATCAGCAAACCCAGATCACCGGCCTGCTGGTGGGCCGTTCCGGTCCCAAGGATGTTCAGGGATCGTCGCGCCCGGTCGATGTGTTCGACGCCAAGGCCGATGCCGAGGCTGTGCTGGCCGCCATCGGCGCTCCGGCCAAGGTGCAGATCCTGCGCGACGGGCCGGACTGGTGGCACCCGGGTCGGCACGGCAAGATCTGCCTGGGGCCGAAAAAGGTTCTGGGCGTCTTTGGCGAACTGCACCCGCGCGTGTTGCAGGCCATGGATATCAAGGGACCGGCGATGGCCTTTACCATCTGGCCCGACGAGGTGCCGTTGCCGCGCAAGACCGGCGCGACACGTCAGGCGCTGGAGCTGCGTGACCTGCAGGCGGTCGAACGCGACTTTGCCTTTGTCGTCGACGCGAATGTCGAGGCGCTGACGCTGGTCAACGCCGCCGCCGGGGCCGACAAGGCTCTGATCGAGGACGTGCGCGTCTTTGACGAGTTCATCGGCGGCAGTCTGGGCGAGGGCAAGAAATCACTGGCCATCACGGTGCGCCTGCAACCGACCGAATCAACCCTGAAGGAAAAGGATATCGAGGCGGTCGCCGAAAAGATCATCGCCAAGGTCACCAAGGCGACGGGCGGCACTCTGCGCGGCTGATCCCGCCCAGGCACACCCACCGACGCAAATGCAATTCAGCTCCCGAAAACCCATCGGGAGCTTTTCCCGCGAAAACAACTGACTGATGTCGGGTGTGCGGGACGAAGCGGGCTTTCGATCTTTTCAACCCAAGGTCAGCTTTGTGTAGTTCGCGACCTAAGTGAAAAGTAAGACGGGTGGGACACATTTGTTCGCTGTGTATGTGAACGACTGGGGCAAGCAGGATGCGAACATCAAATGTTCTCGATGTTCAAACCAACTCCCAAGTGACCGGTGCCCCACATTTAGTGGCAAGCGACGCACCAATGAAATGTCCCTCGCGCCTCTGTAGTCCTACGGATTTCAAAACGGGGCCAGGAGGATATGCTTGTCTCCACGTCACGATGCTTGAAGAGGCATCGCCCACACCGGAACCGGACACGTGTCAGAGAGAGCGCGACCAGCACGAGACATCCTGCGCCGACCCCTTGCCCGGGGGATCGCCTGGGTGGTTGTCTGCGTCCTGGCGCTTGGGCTTCTCGCCGGTTTCGAGCGCAGCGCGCGGCTGGCCGACCTGACGGCGGAGAGCGATCGCCTTCACGCGGTCGCCTCACAACGCGTCGATCAGCACGATGCGCATCTGACGGCCCTGTCTGCCATCGCGGTGGCCGGAGCGGAGCAGCGTCCGGACCTCGTTCGCGAGGTCGCGGGCGCGATCATGCGGTTCTACCCCCGGATCATCGGCATTTCCCTCGTGCCGCTGGACGGAGAAGACGGCGTGCTGGAAATCGGGGTCCGCGAGACTGATCTCCGGGAGCTCATCCGCGCAAACGCCGAACGCTCGACCGGCGCGCCGGTCCTGGTGCGGCATCCCTCTGACCGCCCGGCCTACCTGATCGTCAAACGAAGCCCCAACTCCGACGCGGCGCGCTATGGGCTCGCCCTTGTCATTGATGCCGCGGCCCTGCTGGATGGAGACTCCGCCTATTGGACGCGGGCCGAGGCGTCGCGCTGGCTGGCGCTGCCGGACGGCACTCCGCTGATTGGCGTCGTCGCAGACTCCCACGCGCCGCAGTTTACTCGCGCCCTGTCGAGTGGCACGCAGCCGCTTGAACTGCAGACGGCGATCCGCATGACAATATCGGACATTCTGCCGCTGGGCCGGGTGGTCCTCGTCCTGGCCGTGATCGCATTGTGTGCCCTAGCGCTGCGCGTGATCGGCCGACAACGCGCCAAGGTCCGCGCCGCGGAGGCGCGGGCTGAACTCAGCGGTCTCGAAACCCGTCTCAGCCATGCATCCCGGGTGAACGCGCTCGGCGAGATGGCAAGTGGCATGGCGCATGAACTGACCCAGCCCCTGACGGCGATCCTGGCGCAGGCGCAGGCGGCCCGACACCTTGCCGCACGCGGAGACACAGACCGCGTCGCGGAGATTCTCGAGGAGGTCGTTGGACAGACGCGGCGCGCCTCCGCTATTCTGGAGCGCCTGCGGACGTGGACGCGGCCGGGGGAGCGCCACGCGGAACCCATCGATCTCAGAGACTGCATCCGCGTGGCGGAAAGCCTGCTCGCGGGACAGGCACAAGAGCTTGGCGCCAGCCTCACCCTGACGCTGCCACCGACGCCTCTGACGGTGGAGGGCGATCGGGTGGAAATGGAGCAGGTCCTGTTCAACCTGATGCGGAACGCGCTCGACGCGGTCGCCGAGAGTACGGGGACGCGGGAGGTTGCCGTTGAGGCGTCGCTCGACGCCGAGATGGTGGTGATCGAGGTGAGCGACACCGGTCCCGGAATTCGTCCGGATGTGCGGGACCGGCTGTTCATCCCTTTTGTCACGACCCGGGAGAACGGAACAGGCCTCGGCCTTGCGCTTAGCCATCGCCTTGTCGAGCGAGCCGCCGGCGATCTGACATTGGTCGAGGCCCGCGAGGGTGCACGCTTCAGGATCAGCTTGCCTCTGGCCCGTGCCGCCCGGGAGGCGGCGGAATGACCGCGCCGGTCTATCTTGTCGACGACGATGCGGCGGTCCGGGACGCTCTCTCGCTGCTGCTCTCCACCGTGGGGATCGATGTCAGGACCTTCGCCGGTCCCGAAGACTTCCTGTCGGCTCTTCCGAAGCTGGGCCCGGGCTGCCTGATCCTCGATATCCGGATGCCGGCAATCTCGGGATTGAAGCTGCAGGAACGCCTGACCGCAAGCGGTGTGGAATGGCCGACGGTGGTGATTTCCGGGCATGGCGATATCGAAGCCTGCCGAAAGGCGTTCCGTAATGGCGCCATCGACTTCCTGTCGAAACCGGTGGACGAGCAGGACCTCATTGACGCCATACAGAAGGGGCAGGCAGCACTGAGCAGGACCGCCGAAGCAGACGCCGAGCGCCGGGAAACACTGGCGCTCCTGTCCGGGCTGACGCCGCGCGAGCGGGAAGTCCTGTCATTCGTGGCGCGGGGCTTCGCGACCCGCGACATCGCCGCAGCGCTTAAAGTCTCCCCCCGGACGGTGGAAAGCCATCGCGCGGCGATCGGGGCCAAGCTCGGCACCACCTCGCCGGCCGAGATGACGCGTCTCTGGATCGAGGCCGAGCCCACTCGGTAGTTCTACGGAGGTGTTGGGCTGGCCTACGAATGGGTTAGAATCCCGTGGTGGCTTAGGTGTCTCCCTATCACCAGCAAAGGAGAACCGACATGCTCAGAACAATCACCCTTCTCGCCGCTTTCGCCGCTCCCGTGGCAGCGCACGCGCAGGACCTGCCCACCAGCCCCTATCTGCCGCTTGCCATGGCGAGCGACGCCGCGAATGTGGCCCTTCAAGCCTGTGCCGCTGACGGCTACAACGTGAGCGTTGCCATCGTCACCCGCGATGGTGCCACCAAGGTGCACCTGAAGGCCGACAACTCGGGGCCCCATACCGTCGGCAGCGCTCAGGGCAAGGCCTTCACCTCGGCCTCTATGGGGCGCGACACGGCAGGGCTTGCCGAGTTCATCGGCGAAAACCCGCAGCACGACGGTCTGCGCTACATGGATGCGCGCATGGTTATCCAGGGCGGTGGTCTGCCCATCAGGATCGGAGGCGCGCTGGTGGGCGGTATCGGCGTCGGAGGTGCCCCCGGCGGACACCTGGACGAGGCCTGCGCCCGTGCCGGACTGGACGCAATCGGCGCCGAGTGAATCCATTGGGGTCCGCGCCTGATGCGCGGACCCGTCCTCACGAACACCCCAAGAAAGGTAGACCCATGCGCCGTCTTTCCCTGACTGCCCTTCTCATTGGCCTCGCCGGTCCGGTCGCTGCGCAAACCGCCCCCTCTGCCAGCGAGGTCGCTGCTTACGACGGCCTCTTCCAGGCCGCCCATGAGGGCGATGTCGCTGGGATCGAGCGTCTGATCCGTGAAGGCGCCGACGTCGATGCCCGAGACTCCAGAGGCCGGACGCCGATCCATGTGGCAGCCTTCGCGTCCGAGGACGAGGCATTGCGCGCTCTGGCGGAGGCCGGTGCCGACATGAATGCCCTCGAACACCGGGCCTATGACGTCGTGACGATCGCAGCCGTCGCGGATGATCTCGAGCTGATGTCGCTCGCCATCGAACTGGGCAACGATCCGGGCCTCGTGACGAGTCCCTATCTTGGCACCGCGCTGATCGCCGCGGCGCATCTCGGTCATGCCGAGGTGGTGCGGCGTCTGATCGACGCGGGCGCGCCGCTCGATCACATCAACAACCTGCACTGGACGGCGGTGATGGAAGCTGTGGTTCTGGGCGATGGTGGCGCGGATCACCAGGCCGTGCTCGACGCGCTCCTCTCCGCCGGGGCCGACCGGTCCCTGGCCGACCGCGATGGCGTCACACCGCTGCAGCACGCCGAAGCGCGTGGGTTCAAGGAGATGGCTGAACGGTTGAAAAGGCCGAACTGACGGCCAGTGCCGAGGCGCCTTATCGGGCGGCGCATCCGGCTCTTTGATATGCCCGTCTGATCTGGCTCACCGTTGTGCTTAAGAGATGCAGAACAGAGATCGGCAATCAAGCGTCACAGGCCCAATAAGATGGTTCAGACGTCGCGGAGCGCGTATCTGCTTGACGATCCTGGCCGGGATGATCCGAATACCACAGGCGACCAACTCGTCGATCTGTAAGGGTTTTGCTCTGAGACCTGACAGGCGGCGAAGGCAAGGGCAGTGAAACCGCTTCGGTAAAGGACACTTACATCATGTATGTCGAAGACTTCTTGCTCCGCGCTATCGAGCTCTCGGCAACAGCGCTTATGACGGAGGGAACCGAACCCTTCGGCGCGGTGATCGTGCGAAACGGTCGGATCGTGGGTGAGGGGATCAACCGATCCTTGCTCAATCACGATCCCACGTCACATGGTGAGATCGAGGCCATTCGCGACGCGGCCCGGAACCTCGGGACCGTCGATCTCAGCGGTTGCGAACTTTATACGAACTGCGAGCCATGTCCGCTTTGCGTGGCCGCCATGGAGATCGCACAGATATCGCGCTTGTATTATGCCGCAAGTCTCGCGCAGTCGGATTCTGCCATGAATGGGCTGTCTCCTGCTTCCAGATTTTCAATCGATTCTGAGAAGCTGCGGGAGGCATGCATCCAGCCAGTTGATGCCCGGGACATCCCGGCTGAGCAACATTTGTCCGAGGTGGCAGTCGAGGTAATCGCTGCTTGGGCCGAGACACGCAAATGACGCGTGACGTTTTGGCGGGCCTGCGTGGCAAGGGCCACCAAATGTAGGCCGCCGCGGCAGAGCGCAGCGGCCAAACCAGTCTGGCTTATTCCTTGATTCCGGCCGACTCGATGAGCGGCGCCCAGACCTCAATCGAATTTGCGACGAAGGCCGTGTAGTCGTCGGTGGACATCGCCGTATGGGTGATGCCGAGTTCCTTTAGCCTTTCCTGGACATCGGGATTGGCAAAGACGGCCAGGACGGTGTCGTGGATCGTCTCGACGGTTGCCGGGTCCATGCCCGCTGGTCCGGAAAGACCGACCCAGTTTTCGATCACAATGTCGTAGCCCTGTTCCTTGAAGGTCGGGACGTCAGGGATTTCCTTGTTGCGTTCAGGCGAGGCGATCGCGATCGCCACGGCCTCTTTGTCCTCAATCATCTCGCTGTTCTGAACGACCATGTCGTAGAAGCTGTCGAG